>WFQZ01000058.1 GCA_015486785.1 Thermoflexales bacterium | reverse complement strand
GATGAGGCCAGTTTCGGCCAGCAGATTCAAGTAGAAGTTGTGAGCGTGCCCCAGCGGCAGCGGCCAATTGAGCAACCGGTAAGCCGGATAAGCCGCCTCGTAACAGCCCAGCCCCACGCCCAGCCAAAAATGCGTGCGCCACATCGCCAGGGCCGCTTGCCAATGCGCCATGCGCTCAATGACGGCGAAATTGACATCGTTGATCGCCACACCGCGCACATCCTCAAAGTGCGTGTAACTGAGAAAGCCGGTCATCCGCGCGGCTAGGGAAGGCGGCAGCAATCCGCTGAGGTACGCGCCCAGCCCCAGCCCGATCACGCCAAGCCCCAACAGGAGTCCCCAAGTGCGGCGGCGCGGGAAAAGGACGAGCATCACCAGCGAGGCGGCGGCAAATCCCAGCCACGCGCCCCGCGACCACGAAGCGAGCAGGGCCGCCAGCACGCTCCCCACGGTCAACCCGATGCCCCAGGTGAGCAGCGAGCGGTCGCCCCCGCGCACCCGTCCCAGGAACCAGCCGCTCAAGATGGCCCCGGTGATCCCCAGGAATCCAGCGAAGGGATTGGGCTGCTCGAATGTGCCGTAGGCGCGGTAGAAGTGCCCGCCGATGCGGAAAGCCGACGGCACGTGGCAATGTCCGCTGAACTGCCACAGCCCCACCAGAGCTTGGAATCCGGCGGTGAGCGCGACGGCCCCCAGCAGCCAGCTCACCCGGCGGGAGGCGTGGGGCAATTGCAGGCGGTCGTAGACCAGAAGTGCCATCAGCAGAACTTGGCCCCACTTGCCCCACTCCAGGAAACCCATCCAAGTGTCGGTGGCGTGCCACAGGGAAAGCAATCCCGCGAGCATGAAGCCCAGCACCGGCAGCGTGAAAGGCATCGCCGGAAGCAGCACGCGGCGATGGAGCAGCCCCTGGATCAACCAGGCGTAGATCGCCAGGAAGAAGATGTCTTGGCCGATGAGCGGCGGGACTTGCGGCATAAAGGCTCGCAGCCAGGCCCACAACGGCCCGACGAGCAGAGCCGCGCCGACGCCCACCAGCGGCTCGATCAGGGTGCCGACGGCGAGGGCGGACATGCCCACCAACATCACGCCGTTGAGCAGGGAGATGCGGGCCAACGCCAGCCCCAGCACGCCCATCGCGCCGGCCACCAGCCAGGGGACGGGCCACGCGGAGCAACGGGCGGCGATGTCCGCCGCCCGCTTGCCCACCGGGGAACTCAATATCTCATCCATTCGTGCAATTGCAGCTCTTGATCGTAGACAAACTTCGCCTGGAAGAACTCCGTTCCGTGGAGGATGGCCGGGGCGAAAATCTTATCCGCCTGCGGGATGGGACGTTCATAGAGGTAAGTGGCGATGGGCAGCCAGGCGAGATCGCCTTCGCGCAGCTCGGCTTGCAGTTCGCCGGAAAAGTCCCACGTTTCAAAGATGAAGAGCATCCACAGCCATTCGGGGAAGGGGGAAACTTCGGTACACAGCCCCCGCAATTGCAGCTTGTTCACCGTCAAGCCGGTTTCCTCCTGCATCTCGCGCCGCGCCGTTTCGTAGGGCGATTCGCCCAATTCCACCTTGCCGCCCGGCGCGATCCACAGCCCTAAATTCGGCTCTTTGCGGCGATGCATGACCAACACTTCCGCGCCGCGTCGGGCGTAGACCAACGTGCCCAGGATGTATCCCATCACGCCAGCCCCAACTTCTGGCGGAAATAGTCCGCAGTGCGGCGCAAGCCCTCTTCCAAGGGTACGATTGCTTCCCAACCGAGCGTTTTCCGGGCCTTGGTGGTATCCGGGCAGCGGACTTTGGGATCGTCTCTGGTGCGGGCATCCTCCGGATGGACGAAGGTGATCTCCGAGGAAGAGCCGGTCACATCAATGACTTTTTGCGCAAAGTTGAAGATGCTCATTTCCTGCGGATTGCCCAGGTTGACCGGGCCTTCAACCTCGGTATTCATCAGGCGCACGATTCCTGCGACCAGATCGTCCACGTAGCAGAAGGAGCGGGTGCGCGAGCCATCGCCGTAGACGGTCAACGGCTCGCCGCGCAGGGCCTGACAAACAAAGTTGGGCACGACGCGCCCGTCATTGGATCGCATGCGCGGCCCGTAGGTGTTGAAAATGCGCACGATGCGGGTTTCCACGTGGTGATAACGATGGTAGGCCATCGTCAGCGATTCCGCAAAACGCTTGCTTTCGTCATACACCCCGCGCAGGCCGATGGGATTGACGTTGCCCCAGTAAGTTTCCACCTGGGGATGTACCAGCGGATCGCCGTAGACCTCCGAGGTTGACGCGAGCAGGAACTTCGCGCCCTTGGCCATCGCCAGCCCCAAAGAGTTGTGCGTGCCCAACGCCCCCACCTTCAGCGTTTGGATGGGATAGTTGAGATAGTCCACCGGACTGGGCAGCGAGGCCAGATGCAGCACCGCGTCCAGCGGCCCGGCCACGTAGATGTACTTGGTCACGTCGTGCTTGATGAACTCGAATCGTTCATGTCCGGCCAGGTGCGCGATGTTGTCCACCGATCCGGTGCTCAGATTGTCCATCGCAATCACTTCGTGTCCCTCCGCCAAATAGCGGTCACATAGATGAGAGCCGATGAAGCCCGCTCCGCCTGTAATCAAAATTCGCATGTCAACCTCCTGGGTTTGAGTAATGTTCGCTTCACGCGAGCTATGATAAAGTATCCCCGAAATCGGTCAACGGAGGCCGCTTTTCCCGGCGGCCTTCCAAAAACGCTTTCACTTGCGCGACGATCTCCTCCGTCGTGAGCGCGGTCGTGTCCACGTACAGATCGCAATGTTCACGGGCGTGAGCCAAGCGGACTTCTCGCTCTTCGCGCCACCAGGACGAGGGACGTTCCAGATGCTCCCGCCGGGCGGCTTCTTCCATGCTCACGTCCAAGTAGATCAGCACATCGGGGTTGGTGATGCGTTGCCACATCGTGGGAACTCCGGAGTGTTCCTGGCGGATTTCCTTCACGGTGTAGCCTTCCGCCCGCAGCACACGGGCCAGGGTTGATTTCCCGGCGGAACACGGGCCGACGATGCCGATCAACATACGCATTTACACATCCGGCACCGGCATTTCAATGACAAGCTGCCGGGGGCCGATGCCGTCGCCTTCCCGCACGTGCAGCACGGCGATGCTGGTATCGTCCACCGGGCGGCCTTCATCGAGCGAGATGGCGCGGGTGAGCAGACCGTCGGCCAACGAGCGGGCCGTCGGGGAGGCAGCCCACAGGGAAGCGATGAGGCCGGGGATGTCCAGCGACTGCCCCACACGGCTGCCGGCGTGCGTCAGCCCGTCGCTGAAGGCGCAAGCCATCAGGCCGGGGGCCAAGGGAATCTCATCCACGGATGGCCGAGCATGGCGGTAAAAGCCCAACGCCGGAGAATCTCCGGCCAGCCGCCGCAAGCCGCCATCCGCAGCCCACACGTACACCGGCGGATCGCCGCAGCGGGTGACCACCAGCGAGCGGCTCAGGCGATCCACCGAAAGAATCGCCAGCGTAGCCGAAACCCGCCCTCGTTTGGCCGCATACAACGTATCGTTGGCCGCGCGGGCTGCCGCCCCATCCCGCACGCCTTCGGCCAACTCCGCCACGATCTTACGCACCACCAAGATGCTGATCGCCTTCGCGCCGGGGCCGGAACTCTGACCATCGGCCAGCACCACCGATAGGCCGCCGTCGGGACGCTCGATCACCTCCACCGTATCCCCGCCCGTGCGCACGGCCCACTTGTTGATCTTGCTTACCGCTACCGAAAGGTGCATCGAATCCTCCGTAAATCATCTGTGGAATAGGCTCATGGTATAATGAAATGAGCTTTATCACAAGCACAAGCGCCAGCATCCAACTTGGCGCGGAGGAGCATAATGGCGAATTTTCTAAAAAAGCTCTTTGGCGATCCCCAGCACCGCATCATTTCCAAATACCAGCGGGTGGTGCTGGAGATCAACGCTTTGGAGCCGGAATTCGAAAAACTTTCCGATGCGGAATTGCAGCAAGCGACGGCGAAGTTCCGTGAGCGGTTGGCCGCCGGTGAAACGCTGGACGATCTGCTGCCCGAAGCCTTCGCCGCCGTGCGCGAGGCCGGTCGGCGCACCATCGGACTGCGGCATTACGACGTGCAGCTCATCGGCGGAATGATTTTGCACAGCGGCACGGTGGCCGAGATGCGCACCGGCGAGGGGAAAACGCTCGTCGCCACGCTGCCGTTGTATCTCAACGCGCTGAGCGGCTTGGGCGTGCATCTGGTCACGCCCAACGACTACTTGGCAAAGTACGGCACCCAGTGGATGGGGATGATCTACCACGCTCTGGGGATGAGCGTCAGCGTGATCCAGTCGGGCGGCGGGCGGCCAGACGAGGCGTCCTTCCTCTACGACCCGGATTACACTTCCGAAGACGACCGGTATCAGTACTTGCGCCCCATCACGCGCCGCGAGGCGTATCAGACCGACATCACCTACGGGACGAACAACGAATTTGGGTTCGATTACCTGCGGGATAACATGGTGCTTGATCTAGCCCAAAAGACTCAGCGGGCTTTGCACTACGCGATCATTGACGAGGTGGACAGCATCTTGATTGACGAGGCGCGGACGCCGCTGATCATCTCCGGCCCTTCGGACGAGTCCTCCGAAATGTACGAGAAGTTCGCGCAACTGGTGCGGCGGCTCAAGCGGGACGAGGATTATGAAGTGGAAGAGCGGGAACAGGTAGCCTTGCTCACCGAGGAAGGCACGAACAAGATTGAACGGCTGCTGAACATCCCCGAAGGCGAGAGCATCTACGATCCCAAGCACGCGGAGATGCTGCCTTATCTGGATAACGCGCTGCGGGCCAAGGAATTCTTCCACCTGGATAAGCAATACGTGGTGCGGGACGGGGAAATCATCATCATTGACGAGTTCACCGGGCGGATGATGTTCGGGCGGCGATATTCGGAGGGCTTGCACCAGGCCATCGAAGCCAAGGAAGGGGTCAAGGTGCAGCAGGAGTCAATGACCTATGCCACGATCACCTTCCAAAACTTCTTCCGCATGTACGACAAGCTCGCCGGTATGACCGGTACGGCGGAAACGGAGAAGGAAGAGCTGCGGCGCATCTACGACCTGGACGTGGTGGTGCTGCCCACCAACGTGGAGTACCGCGCCCGCTACGGCGATTTGCGCGAACACACGTTGCCCGCCGAAGAAGCCGGCGTGAACTTCGCCGGCGTGCTCAACGACTTTGCGAACTACAAAGTCACCGTCTACGATGGCGAATCAGAAAGATATTACCGCCGCTTGGACTTCCCCGACCAGATTTACAAGAGCGAGGCCGGCAAGTTCAGGGCCGTGATCCAGGAAATCGAGAAAGTTCACCAGGCCGGAAGGCCGGTGCTGGTAGGCACGGCGGCCATCGAGACCTCGGAGCGGCTCTCTAAGATGCTGCGAGCGACCCGCATCCCGCACAATGTGCTCAACGCCAAGCAGCACGAAAAAGAAGCGGTGGTGATCGCGCAGGCCGGACGTCCGGGCACGGTGACCATCGCCACGAACATGGCCGGGCGCGGTGTGGACATCCTGCTCGGCGGGAATCCTGAGGGCATGGCCCGCGACGCGCTGCGCAAACAGGGCGTGGACTTAATCGCCATCCGCTCGCTGGATTGGGATACCGCGCTCAAGATGGCGCAGCGCGGCGAAAATCCCACCAAACGCTACCCGGAGACTTGGGCCAAAGTGCTGTGGGAAAAGGTGCAACAGTGCCGGGCGGATCGGGAGCAAGTCTATCAACTGGGCGGCTTGCACGTGATCGGCACGCAGCGGCACGAATCCCGCCGCATTGACAATCAATTGCGCGGACGGGCGGGGCGGCAAGGCGATCCCGGCTCCAGCCGCTTCTTCATCTCGCTGGAAGACGAGATGATGCGCCGCTTCGGCGGGGAGCGGATCAAGCCGTGGATGGAGCGGGCCGGTTGGGAAGAGGACATGCCCATGGAATTTGGCATGCTCACCAAGCTGATCGCCTCCACGCAAGAGCGGGTGGAAGGGTACAACTTCGACGTGCGCCGCCACGTGCTGGAATACGATAACGTGGTCAACAAGCAACGCACCGTCGTCTACGCCGAGCGGGATAAAATCCTTGGCCGCGAGGACCTGCACGATGATTTGATGGACATGTTCGCCGTGGAGGTGGAGCATGTGGTGCAGGAGCATTGGCCCGAATACGAGGACGAGGAAGATGATCCCCGCTGGCGGGAAGAACTGTTGGCGCAATTGCGCCGCTTTGCGCCCTTGCCTCGCCGCTTCTCCGTGGCCGACATGCGGAAATTGAGCCAGGAAGAGCTGATCGCGCAATGCGTTCAGTGGGCCGATGAGACCTATCGGGAAATGAATCGCCGCTTGGGCGAAGATTACTATCATCAACTGCGCCAACAGGAAGTTTCACTGGCGGCTTTATCCAAAGCCCCCGGCATCCGCGAGCGGTTGATCGTCCGGCAGGTGCTTGACAAGCTGGGCTACGAGACGGTCGCCAAGTGGTACGAGCTGCCCATGCGCCGCATGCCCGACGAGATCGAAGCGCGGGTGCGGGACGTGGTGATTGAAGCGCATCGCCTGTACCGAGACCGGCAGTTGATGCTGGGGCAACTGGATCGGCACTGGATGCGGCACTTAACCGCGCTGGATATGCTGCGGGAAGGCATCGGGCTGCGAGCCGTGGGACAGCAAAAGCCGCTGGTGGCCTATCAAAAGGAAGCCTACGATATGTACCAGGGGATGCTGGCTTCCGTGCAGAAGGAGATCGTGCGTGCGCTGTTCCTGATCCCCAAACAACAGCCGCGCCAGGTGCAGCGGGAAAACCTCCAGATGCGGCACGCGGACACCCCGGCCAAGGCCAAGCCCCAACCCCGCGCGGCGCGTCCGGGCACCCGCAAGCTGGGGCGCAACGAGCCGTGTTGGTGCGGCAGCGGCAAGAAGTACAAAGATTGTCACTACCGTGAGGACAAACGTCAGGGCGTGATCCGCTACGTCGCAATTGATCGCGCGGCGGCGCAAAAACCGAGCCGCTCCCGCCGCCGGTAGAGGAGCAACGGCAATGGTCACGATCCAGCTCGCCGATGAGGCCTCCTATGCAGCGTTAGCCGTGCAGCAGGACCCCTCACGGCAGCATCGCCAGCAGGAACAAGCCCTCAAGGCCTTGAGCGTGATGGCCGAAGTGGTCAGCACGCGCCTGGACGTGGATTCTGTGTTGCGCGAAGCCCTCGACCAAACCTTATCCACGCTGGAGGTGGAAGCCGGCGCGATCACCTTGTTAGACGACGAGAGCGGCCAACTGGTCTTCCGCATCCAAAAAGGCTGGCACATTCACGACTTTGCCGGGCAGAGACGGCACATTGATCCGCAAGCCGGTATGACCGGCATCGTCATGCGCACCGGCAGACCGTTGGTGACGGATGACGTGTTGCACGATCCTCGGCTGGTGGTGGACGAGTTCCGCGAGGAGCCGGTGCGGGCTATGATGCTCGCTCCGCTGCGAGCGCGGCAACAAGTACTCGGCCTGCTCAGCGTGATGAGTTACCAGCCGCGCCGCTTCACGAGGGACGAAGTCGCCTTGCTGGCCGCCATTGCCGATCAAGTGGGCGTAGCCCTCGATAACGCCCGCCTCTATCAGCAGGAATTAGAACGCCGTCGCCTCACCGAGGTGATGTTGGAAACAGAACGACGGCGGGCCAGGGAACTCAACATCCTGCGGGATGCGGTGATGAAAATGTCCGGCGCGTCGGACATGCTGGAGCTGTTGGAGCACCTGTGTTGGGGCGCGTTGCAACTCTCCCCGGCGGCTCTGGGCGTGGAATGTGACCTCTACGAAGCCCAGAGTCACCGGCTCACGCTGGGAATGGCACTGCATCCCGATGGCTCGCGGCGGCCCTTGTGCGCCGCCCCCCATCACACCCACATCAGCCACGCGGCTTTGGAGCAGCGAGAGGTGCAAAAAGCGCACATTTCCCCGTCGGGCGGCGAGTTGCTCGACGAGAACATGACTTACGTCATCGCCACGCCAATGCAGCGGCAAACGGCCAACGGCGTGTTGCTTCTGGGGTACGCCGAGCCACCGGAGATGGATGAACAGACCGAGAACTCGCTTTCTCTGCTGGCGGAACAAGCCTCGCTGGCGCTTTCCCGCCTGCGGCTCTTTCACCAGGAACGGCGCAAGTCTATGCACCTGACATTGGTCAATCACATCAGCCAGACGGCGGTGACGGAGCTGCGGGATGAAACGATGTTGAGCAACGTGGTGCGCCTGATCCGCCAGAGCTTTAGGTTGTACAACGTCTCTTTGTACCTCGGCAATCAACTGTTGCTGCGAGCATCCAACGGCGGGCGCGATATTCAAACCAGTCAGACGGCGGCCCAAGGGTTGGCCGCGCGGGCGGCGGAGCAGAAACAAGCCCTGCTGTGCAATCACATAGAAAACGCCCCCCATTGCATCGTCCCGCCGTGGGTGCAGGGGCACGCGCGTTCCGAGCTGGCCGTCCCGCTGATTCAGCGGCAAGCTCCGGGGGGAGAGGTGCTCGGCGTGCTGGAGCTTTTCAGCGCGGAAGAGGGCGCGTTTGACGAGATGGATCGGCAGACGATGCTCACGCTCTCTCAGCACCTGGCGGCACTGATTGAAAACACCCAACTTTACGCCGATCTGGAGCAGCGCAATCGTCGCTTGCGCGATGCGTACCTCCAACTCCGGGAAATGGAGCAGCTCAAGGATCAGATCATCCAGAACATTTCTCACGAGATGCGCACGCCGCTAACGTTCATCAAAGGCTACACGGAACTGCTCACGGAAGGGCAGATGGGCACACTGAATCAAGAGCAACTAGACGCGCTGGAGATCATTGCCCGGCAAGCCGACGCAGTCACCTACATCGTTGAAGAAATCGTCTCCCTGCGCACATTGACCTCCGACGCCCTTTCCTGCAACCTCATCCCCATTGAGCATCTTTTTGAGCACCTGCGCCCCATCTTCGAGAAGCGGGCTGCCGATGCGAACCTGAGTCTAACTATGGAAGTCCGCCCTAACGATCTCACCATCTTCGGGGAAAGCGACAAACTCAAGCGGATGTGTTACAATATCCTGGATAATGCGATCAAATTTAGCCCCGGCCCAGGGCAAATCCTCGTTACCGCAACTGCCGATGGCGATTATGCCCATTTGATATTCAAGGATCAAGGCATTGGCATTCCGGCTAAAGACCTCAATCGGATCTTTGAGACATTCTATCAAGTGGACGGCTCGACCACCCGCCGTTTCAACGGGCTGGGGATCGGGTTGGCCGTGGTGCAACGCATCGTAGAGGCGCACCGAGGCAAGATTTGGGCCGAGAGCGAAGTAGGGGTAGGCACAACGTTCCACATCCTGCTGCCCCGTCATTGTCCCGCAGAATGAAGGTACAAGACATGACAAAACTCACGGATCACGAAAGCCTGTATCAATGGGCGCGTCAGCTTCCCAAGATCGAATTGCACCGCCACCTTGAAGGCTCGCTGCGCCTGCACACGCTCACCGAACTGGCCCGCGAGCATGGCATCGCCTTGCCCAGCTACGACCTGGAACAATTGCGCCCCTACGTACAGATCACCGACGATCCGCCGGACTTTCATCACTTCCTGTCCAAATTCCGCTTGCTGCGGCGGATGTACACCTCCAAGGAAGCCGTGCAGCGCGTGGTCCGCGAGGCGATCTTCGACGCGGCCCAGGATAACGTCCGCTATCTGGAACTGCGATTCAATCCGGTAGCCCTCTCGCGGGCGCAGAACTTCCCAATGAACGACGTGGTGGAATGGGTGGAAGAAGCGGCGTCGCTGGCTCAGGAAGAAAGCGGCACGCGGACTTGCTTGATCTTACAGATCGGGCGCGACGAACCGCTGGAAATCGCCTCCGAGATCGTGGAGATCGGCATCGCCCACCACGGGCCGCTGATTCGCGGGTTGGACTTGGCCGGGGACGAGGTCAACTACCCGCCGGCACGATTTGAGGCGCCGTTCCAACGGGGATTGGCCGCCGGGCTGCACGTCACCGTGCATGCCGGAGAGGCATGCGGAGCGCAGAGCATCCTGGACGCCATCACCTACCTGGGCGCGGAGCGGATCGGGCACGGCATCCGCGCGGTGGAAAACTCAAACGTGATTTCGCTGCTCCACGAGCGCAAGATCGCCTTGGAAGTCTGCCCCACCAGCAACATCCAAACAGGCGTGGTGCAGAACCTCTCCTTGCACCCACTGGCGGATCTCTTCAACCTGCGGGTGCGGGTGACGCTCAACACAGACGACCCCAGCATCAGCGACATCGTGCTCAGCGATGAATACGTCACCGCCATCCGCGAGATAGGCTTAACCCAGGCACAAATCTACCGCACTCTGCGGTACGCGGTGGACGCAGCCTTCATCCCCGAAGAAGAACGTGAAACCCTGCGCCAGAACTTCCGCCGCTGGCTCGCCCCTTACCCCGGCGCGGTGGCGGTTTTTGATCAGCCGTAACCGCCACCGCCGTTAGCGTTACCGCTGTTCCACCTTCGCGCCGTCGCCGATAGCCGCCCCGGAGATTTGCTCGGCATTGAAGTTATACTTCCCGTGCTGCACGACGTTGTGCGACCCGACAACGTTGCTATCACCGGCGATAATGGTTGAACCGGACACGTTCCCGCCGATAGACACATTCCGCGACCCGCTGTTCGTGCCCGCCGAGGCCTTTTCCAGCAACGCGACGATCTCCTTCTGCAAAGCCTCATCCTTCTTGAGCACGCGCTTCACCTGAGTCACCAGAATACCTTGCGCGTCTTCATCCTGAGAATCAGCAACCACATCCTGCGCTGCCTCAAGCACTCGCTTATTGCCCCGCAGTTTATCCCACAGCGTGACGGCCAGCTCCTCGCCGCCCTTCTCCGCCGCAGCCTGCCCCAAAGCCTTGCCCCCCTTCACCAACCACGGCAGGGCCGGCAACAACAACTGAACCACATTTTGCGCCATACTCGCCAAATCCATCATCTCCTCCTTCGTTAAGCTAAAATTTCACACGCGCTTGATTTTATCGCCATTTTTCAGAATTGGCAACGCCAATTCTTGACGGCCTTGAACGCCATGCTATAATCATAAAGCTGAAAAACGTCTTCAAAATTCTGAGGACATCAGGTAAATTACCATTTAGGAGAGGGTTACATGAAGTTACTAAACGATGAAATCGTGCAAGAAGTAAGCAAGATGTTGGCCGATCTGACCGACGATGTGAAGTTAGTGGTATTCACGCCCAGCGGTGGCTGCGAATACTGCCCGCAGATCGTGCAGTTGGCCGAAGAAGTCGCGGCGACGTCCGACAAAGTTACCGTGGAAAAGTATGACCTCGCCGCAGACAGCGACAAGGCCAAGGAATTGAACATCACCGTGGCCCCGGCAATCGCCATCATCGGCAAGAAAGACTACGGCATCCGCTACTACGGCATTCCCTCCGGGCACGAATTTTCCACGCTGCTCTTCGGGATTCAGAAGGCCGGCGGGCAACCATCCGAGTTAGACCCCGAATCATTGGCGTACCTGAACTCGCTCCAAGAGCCGGTGTTGTGGCAAGTCTTCGTCACCCCCACGTGCCCCTACTGCCCCCGCTCGGCGATCCTGGCCTACGAGATGGCCTCCGTCAGCGACTTGGTGCGGGCCGAAGTCTACGAGGCGATGGAGTTCCAGGCCTTGTCCCAGCAATTCAACGTGATGGGCGTTCCGCTCAACGTCATCAACGGCAAGGAGCGCGTCGAAGGCGCGGCCCCGCCCCAGATGATGATCGACGCCTTCAAGAAGGCCCTAGCGTAATCACGCCAACGTACCTTCCCGAAGGCAGCTACTGAGCTTTCGGGAAGGTTTTTGATCTCAATCTTTCAAGGAGGTGCATAATGTTGGATTTCAAAGTCAGTAGTGATGAAGGATCTGCCCAAGCTCCCAGCGGCGGGCTGTACGATGTAGTGATCGTCGGGGCCGGGCCGGCAGGGATGACCACCGCGATCTACACATCCCGCGATGGAATGAAGACGCTGATCCTGGAGCGGGAATCGGTCGGCGGCCTGGCAGCAACGACGGAGCTAATCGAGAACTTCCCCGGCTTCCCGGAAGGCGTCAGCGGCGCGGACTTGATGGAACGATTCGAGAAGCAGGCGCGGCGGTTCGGCACGGAGATCGTTGAGTTCAACGAAGTGCGCGAAGTGCGCCCCATCAAGAAAGGCTTGATTGAAGTACACACGGAAAGCGGCGACGTATTCCAAGGCAAGACCGTGGTGATCGCCACCGGCAGCGAGCCGAAGAAGCTCAACGTGCCCGGCGAGCAGGAGTTATTCGGGCGCGGGCTATCGTACTGCGCCACCTGCGACGGGCCATTGTTCCGCGATAAGGACGTGGTCATCATCGGGGCGGGCAACTCCGGCTTGCAAGAGGGACTGCAACTTTTGGAGTACGCCAAGAGCGTGACCTTCATTGAGTTCCTCCCCTACTCTCGCGCCGAGAAAATCCTACAGGATCGGGTCAAGGCGCACCCCAAGAGCCAGATGTTCTTCAACTACCGCGTGACCTCCATCGAGGGAAGCGACAAAGTGACCGGCGTCAAGGCCGTGAATCGGGAGACCGGCGAAGAAAAGCTGTTCCCCACTGACGGCGTATTCATCTACGTGGGCTACGCCCCCTACTCCAAATTCCTCGACGGCGTGGTGGAGGTGAACAAATGGGGCTACGTCGTCAGCGATGACAAGATGCGCACGAAAGTGGCCGGACTGTACGCCATCGGAGACGTGCGGGCCAACAATCCGGCGCAACTCAGCATCGCCGTGGGAGACGGCGCAAAAGCCGCGCTGGACATCCGCGAGTTCGTCCAAGAACTTGCCAAATAACCTCGCCCCCCGTTGTGGGGGCGTTCATTTCGGAGGATGAAGCATGAAGCCCAATATCGGCAAGCTGGATCAGTTATTACGCTTTGTCTGCGGCACGTTCGCCATGCTGGTGGGATTTTTATTCCTGCAAGGGATCGTCGGGATACTCATCGGCATCATCGGCCTGATCCTGGTGGTGACCGGGGCCGTGCGCCATTGCGGCCTCTATGATCTGTTGGGAATCTCGACCATTGAATCGGAGGATGAGTAAGGATGATTATCAAGCAGGCGTCACAAGTGCCCCTGAAGCCGGTGGCCAAGGGGATCGGAATCCGCTGGCTGTTGGCCCCCCAGGATGGCACCCCCAACTACGCGATGCGGATCATTGAGATCCAAGCGGGCATCGTGTTCAAACCGCACCATCACCCCTACGAGCACGAAATCTACGTGCTGTCCGGGCAAGGCGTGGTGACCAATCCACAAGGCGACGTGGCCGAGATGAAACCGGGCACCGTGCTACTCATCCAGCCGGATGAACCGCATGGCTATCGCAACACCGGAGACACAGTATTGCAGTTCATTTGCATCATTCCTAACCCCAAGTAAAGGAGCTTTCAATGATCAAAACCCAAGTCACGTGGACCGGGCCGGGACTGCGGCTCATCGGGGAAGTCGAAGGCAGCCCCGCGATTGTTTTGGATTCTAAGAATCCCACTTACGGCGCAAACACCGGCATCTCGCCCAAGAGCTTGCTGCTGGTAGGGCTGGCCGGCTGTACGGCTATGGATGTCATTTCCATTATGGCGAAGAAACGGCAGCCGCTGGTCAACCTGCAAGTCAAGGTGACGGCGGAGGAAACCACCCGCCATCCCAAAGTCTACCAAAACATCCACCTAGAGTACATCGCCTACGGCACCGGCATCAGCGAGCAGGCTTTGCAACGCGCGATTCAGCTTTCTGAAACGACCTATTGCGGGGCCAGCGCGATGCTGCGCCAGGCCACCGAGATCACCCACTCTTACCGCATCGTCGAAGCACCCTACCCCGCGCCGCCAGGGGAAATGCCCAAGTAACAAAAAGTCGCCTGAGATTGAACCCAAGCTGAAACTGAAAACCGGCCTTGTGGGCCGGTTTTCAGCGTATCCAGGACACTTTAACGTCCTTACCAACTAAATAGTGCGCCCCACCTCAAATCCCTCTTGCACCGCATCGAGAGCCTTGCGCGGGCGCACCGCGTCACCGATGACGTGCGTCTCGATCTCGCAATCGGCCAGAGCCTCCGGCAGAGCGCGATTGGCACGCACGCCCACCGCCATCACCACCGTTTCTATGGGCAAGGAGATCTCATGCTCCCCTTGCTGCGCGATGACCTCGTCCGGCGTCAAGCGGAGCACCTTGGTGTTGGTGTAGATGCGCACCCGCTCGGCGTTCAGGCGTTTCATCAGCATCGCCTTCGCCAGGATGTCCATGTCGCCGCCCACGTCCGGCATCATCTCCACGACCGTCACGTCCTTCCCCTGAGCCGCCAGCCAATCAGCCGTCTCCAGCCCCACCAGCCCGCCGCCGATGACCAGCACGCCGGCCGTCTCAATGCGCACCGTCTCTTCCAACAAGTCTGCGGCCAGCACCCAGCGGGTTTGATCCAGACCGGGGAAGGGAATGGTGAGCGGGATGCCGCCAGTGGCCAGGATCAACACGTCGGGGCGTTCCTGACGCACCATTTCGGGGGTCACGGGCGTGTTCAAGTGGATTTCCACGCCGGCCCGCCGCGCCAGGATCGCTTGATGGCGGATCAGGTCGAGCAGTTCCTCTTTGTGCGGCGCGGTGGCCGCCAGGTTGAATTGCCCGCCCAAACGCCACTCCTGCTCGTAGAGGGTGACGTGATGCCCGCGCGAGGCAGCCACCAACGCGGCTTCCAATCCGCCGGGGCCGCCGCCCGCCACCATCACTTGGCGCGGTTTGGCCGCCGGTTCAAGCGTGATCTCCCACTCGCGCCCCACCAGCGGATTGAACATACAGGACGTGCCGTGCCCTTGCCGCAACTCTCCCAGGCAGCCTTGATGACACGCCGCGCACGGCAGGATCGCCACATCGTCTCCGGCCTGCGCTTTGCGTGCCCAATCAGGGTCGGCGAGGAAGGGACGCCCCAACCCGATGAGGTCTGCTTCCCCGGCGGCCAGCGCCTCGCGGGCCAGATAGGGCATCCGAATCCGCCCGGCGACAATCACCGGCACCTGCACCGCCGCACGAATCTGCCCGGCCATCGGGAGCAAGTTGGCCTTGGGCGTGCCGGTGGGATAGAGGCTGTAAGCGACCGATTCGCACATCGTGCCGGAGGTGATGCTCAACGCATCCACGCCCAGCTCTTGCAGCGAAACGGCGATCTGGAGCGCGTCCCTCAACTGCAAGCCACCGGGCACGTAGTCCTTGGCGTTCATACGCACGACGATAGGACGATCTCCGAAGGCCGCCCGCACCGCCGCGAAAACCTCGCGCCCGAAGCGCATCCGGCCCTCTAGATCGCCGCCGTAGGCATCTTGCCGCCGGTTGCTGTGCGGCGAGAGAAATTGATGAATGAGGTAGCCGTGGCTAAACGGCAACTCCAGCGCGTCAAAACCGGCTTCGTAGGCCCGCCGAGCCGCCTCGGCGAAGGCGGTGACGTACTGCGGGATTTCCTCCAGCGTCAACGCTCGCGGCGTGATCTTCGTGGCCGGACAGAACACCTCCGAGGCGGAAACCCGCTCCCCCGACGGCACCAGCTTGGGATTGGCCGCCCGCCCGGCATGGTTGATGTGCGCCATCATCAGCCCACCGGCTTGATGCACCGCATCCACCAACTGCTTGAGGCCGGCAACGTGCCGATCATCGTAGATCGCCAACTGAGTGGGCAGTTCGCGCCCGTTAGGCCGCACGTAGAGCGGCTCGGTGACGATCAGACCGGCACCGCCCGCCGCACGCCGCACGTAAAAGGCAATGTGCCGTGCGCTCACCTCGCCTTGCTTGTTGGCGTATCCCAGCTTGACCGCCGTCATCACAATGCGGTTGGGCAACGTCAAACCCCGCAACTCCAACGGTTGAAACAGTAAATCAGCCATGCGTCCTCCTACGCTAAAGAATCACGAAACCCACAAGGGGACAAAATCAAATTTGCTCACATCCACCAATCCTTGGTCGGTGAGCTTGAGTTCGGGGATCACTTCCAGGGCCAAAAAGCCCAACTGCATAAACGGATCGTGCAGCGGCGAGCCGAGTTGCTGCGCCGCGTGCAACAGTTCATCCATCTGCTGCCGGACTTCCTCCAGCGGGCGGTCGGACATCAGCCCGGCGACGGGGAGCGGGACTTTCCCAATGACCTGCCCCTCCAGCACGGCGACCAATCCGCCGCCCATCTCCTTGACCGCGCGAACGGCGGCCAGCATCTCCGCATCGTTCACCCCGGCCACGGTGATGTTGTGACAGTCGTGCCCCACGCTACCGGCAATCGCGCCGCGCTTCAGCCCCAGCCCGTGGATGAAGCCCAAGCCCACGTTTCCGGTGAAGTTGTGCCGCTCCACCGTCGCCATCTTGATCAAGTCACGCTCCACGTCGCTGACGGCCTCGCCGTCCACGATCCGCGCGTCCATTTCCAGCGACTCGGTGGTCACTTGATCGGGGATCAGGCCGATGACGCGCAGGCGCGTGCCTTGCGCCGGGACGTGGAAGGAAAGATGCGTCACGTCCAGATGCACGCTATCCCGCACGGCATGCTCATCCGCCGAGGGGATCGGCCAATCGCCCACCGGCTGACCGTCTTGCGCCACCAGCCGCCCGCCGGTGAAGACTTGCTGCGCCTGGAAGGACTCCAGCGACTGGGTGATCACCAAATCCGCCCGCCGTCCGGGGGCAATCGCCCCGCGATCTTGCAGCCCCATCGCCTCCGCGCCGTTGAGCGTCGCCATCTGGATGGCGATGATCGGGTCAAGGCCCAGGGCCACGGCGCGGCGCACGTTGTTATCAATGCTGCCCTCGTCGATCAGGTCAGCGGGATGGCGGTCGTCGGTGGAGAAGGCGAACCGCCGCGCGTTCTGGGGCGTGATCGCCGGGATGATCGCGGTCAGGTTCTTGGCCGCCGTGGCCTCGCGCACCAGCACGTAGATGCCCAGGCGGGCCTTTTCCACGGCTTCTTCGGGGGTCATGCTCTCGTGATCGGTGGTGGGGCCGGAGGCGGCATAGGCTTGCAGCCAAGGGCCGGTGACGCCGGGGGCATGCCCGTCAATGTGCCGCCCGTGGAAGGCGAGCAGTTTTTCGCGTGCGCCGGGCAATCCCAGCACCGCGCCGGGCACGTTCATAAACTCGGCCAGGCCGGTAACGCGCGGCAAGTCCGCCAGCGGGAGCAGGGCTTCCGCGTCCAGCGTGGCGCCGGATGTGCCCATGTGCGTCGCCGGAACGCAGGAGGGCAGGTTGACGAAGACGGTCAGCGGCAGCCCTTCCGAGGCGGCGATCATATAGCGGATGCCGTCCGCGCCGGCCACGTTGGCCACTTCGTGAGGGTCGGAAACTACGGTGGTGATGCCGTGCGGCACGACGGCACGGGCAAACTGGTAGGGCACGCACATTGAAGATTCCACGTGGACGTGCGTATCAATCAGGCCGGGCACGAGATAGCGTCCAGCCACGTCCACCGTTTCGCGCCCCTCGTAGCCGCTTCCCACGGCGGCGATCCATTCCCCGGCGATGGCAACGTCGGCGGCGATGATCTCGCCGGTGAAGACGTTGACCACGCGGGCATTGCGGAACACGACATCGGCGGGTTCGTCCCCGCGAGCGACGGCTAACAGATGTAAAAACGCTTGTTGCTCCATAAGAGACCTCCTTGGTAAGTTTTCAAGCACCGTGCGGTTCAAGGTGCGGTGCGATAGATGATCACGCCGTTTTGGTCGTAGACTTTGGGGAACCACGCCGCAAAACGGGAAAGGGATTCAGCCGGGTAACGGGATCGCTCGGTCGGCCCGATGTAGAGGTAGGTGACGTGGTAAGTATCCAAGATGGCACGCGCCAGCGAGGCGTCCGAGGTTGAAAACAGCACTTGCAGGGCTTGGGAACGCGCCGCTTGTTCGTCGGACGTGCCCCGCCATTGCGTTTCGTGATCTGCCCAGCCCAGCACCGTGGGCAGGCCGGTGAAGGCCGAGACGCGCCCTTCGTAGGTGTAGGCGCGATGCACATCCCCCGGCGATTCCACAATCACCGGATCGCCGGAGATGTGGGCGTTGAGCCAGTGGATGGCGGCCATGTCCTGCGGCTGCGCTTGCGTGAGCCAAGCCGCGCCGTCCAGCGTCCAATCTCCGCCGCGCTCGGCGGCGCGTTGCGGGATGGCGAACAGCGGGTACAGCAGCCCCAGCGCGATGAACAGCGCGGAAAACGCCGCCCACAGCGGGCGATCCTCCAGCCAGAGCGCGAGTTGCCAAGCTCCGACGAGGCTCCACAGCACCCAGGCTTGGAAGTAGAACTTGAAAATGGTGTTCATCCGGGTGTGGAAGATGTCCTTGAGGAAAATAAACTCCGGGGTCAAGGTTAGCCCCAGCCCCAGCAAGGCCATCAGCAGGGGGAAACGCCAGGCTTCCGGCAGAGCGCGTTTCCCGGTCACGCCCAAGCTCCACCCGGCGACGACCAGTCCGGCGAGCAGCAGGAGTGCAGTCCACGGGGCAAGCAGGCGATGCAGCAAGGCCGCGCCCGCGTCCGCCGGAGAAAGGGTCAGCCCGGCAATGGGCGATCCGCTCAAGATGAGGTGCAGGTAGGGCAGAGCCGTGGCCGCGCCGATCAGCAGGCTGCCCAGGAAAACCGCCAGCAGCAGGGCGAGACTCCACAACAGCACGTTCGTCCACGAG
>WFQZ01000057.1 GCA_015486785.1 Thermoflexales bacterium | reverse complement strand
GGCGTGGGGGGAATGGGCGTCGCCGTGGGCGCGTAAGCCGTGGTGCGATAGGTCGTAGCAAGCTCCCGCGTCAAATCCAAGTACGTGTTGCCGTAGGCCACCGAAGGCTCAATGTACGTCCCCTCAGGCCACTCGTTGAAGCTGGTGATCACCACCCAATCGGCCATGCTCTGGATCGCGCCCTGCCAACAGGCACGGTAAAAATTCCCGCCGTCTCTGGGGCGGACGAAGGCATCACTGCGCCCGGTAGAGCGATCATCGTAGCCGGGCATGACCGTAGCCACCCAGTAACGGAACGTCCCTTGAGCAGCCGCCCACTGACGCACCTCACCGCCCCAGCGCAACAGCACCGCCGCAGGGTCCGCCGTCCAAGCGACGCTGTACAGGTAAAGCCCGTCAAACACGGCCAGGTAATCGGTCCGCGCCCCTTCGGCAATCCACAACATCTCGTGATTCGGGTCAACCTCATTGCGGATCGCCTCCCAGGCGGAGACGGAAAACCGCTCCTCCTTCCAGAAAAACACGACCGGACGGCCATCCACCCGTAAGTAAGCCGGTTGAGCCGCGTGCCGATCCCGCAGCGCGACCAACGCCGCCTTCACACTATCCACACTCTGCAAAAAAGCCGCGTTCCCCATATCCAGCGACACGGCAGCGTGCATCCCGTGGGCGGCGGACTTGGTCAACAACATCGCAAAGTTGGCTTCCGTCTGATTGTTCTCCATCTGAGGGCCGTACCACGCCTGCACCAGCGCATCAATCCCGGCCTGCTGCGCCTCCACCACGTGCCGCTCAATGGTGGACGCATCCACCGAAAGATAGGTCTGCACAGGCTGATCGGGCAGATTGCCCCACGTGTTCCAGTCGTACCAGGCGTAGTAGAAGGCCAGCACCAGCCGATCCGCCTGTGCCGAGGCCGGCTGAGGGGGGGACATCGGCAGCAACAACATCACCAATACGATCCAGCGAAGCAATGATCTGCTCATTCTGTACTCCTCACCTATCGCGCCCGATACACGGCACTCATTAGTTGTGTTGCGATGAAAATTCCCTAAAATAGCGGTGTAGTCAACACCCTATCAATTAAGGAGGCTTGAAAATGAAATGGGAATGTCCGGCCTGTGGGTATATCTATGACCCCGAAGTCGGCGATCCGGATAGCGGCATCGCGCCCGGAACGCCTTTCGAGGAAATCCCCGATGATTGGGAATGCCCGGATTGCGGGTTGAGCAAGTCGAAATTCGTGCCCTACGAAGAGTAGACCTTCCAAGCAGAAACGCCGCCGGTGATTCGACGGCGTTTCTGCTTTTCACGCCAAGTTACGCCAGTTCCTTAATGCCCCCCATCCACGGCCACAAAACTTCCGGGATGCGCACCGAGCCATCCGGCTGCTGATAAGTTTCCAGGATCGCGATCAGCACACGGGGCAAGGCCAGTCCAGAGCCGTTGAGCGTATGCACGTATTGCGGCTTCGCCCCCGACTCAGGCCGATAGCGGATGTTGGCCCGCCGCGCCTGGAAGTCCTCCACGTTGCTGCACGAGCTGACCTCCAACCATTCCCCTTGACCCGGCGCCCACACTTCCAGGTCGTAAGTTTTGGCCGAGCCGAACCCCAGATCGCCGGTACACAGCTCCAGCACGCGATAGGGCAGCCCCAAAGCCTCCAACAACCCGGCGGCCTGGCGCGTCATCTCCTCCAACGCCTGGTAACTGGTCTCCGGCGGCACAAAACGGTACATTTCCACCTTGTCGAACTGATGGCCGCGCTTGATGCCGCGCACGTCCCGCCCGGCACTCATCTTCTCACGGCGGAAGCACGGCGTGTAAGCCACGTAGTGCAGCGGCAATTGCTCCGCGTCAAGAATCTCATCACGGTGCAAATTGGTCAAGGCCACTTCAGCGGTGGGCAGCAGCCATAAGTCATCCTCCACATCGTGGTAGAGATTGTCCTCGAACTTCGGCAACTGCCCGGCCCCCACCAACATCTCGCGTTTGACCACGAAGGGCACATACGCCTCAGTGTAACCATTCTGGCGGGTCTGCACATCCAACATCCAGAAGATCAAAGCCCGCTGGAGTCGTGCCCCGGCCCCCTTGAGGATGTAGAAGCGGCTTCCGGCCAAGCGCACGCCGCGCTCGAAATCCATAATCCCCAGTTCCGGGCCTAAGTCCCAGTGAGGCAATGGCTCAAACCCTTCCGCAGCGAAGTCGCGCCGCTCGCCCCACGTGCGCACCACCACGTTGTCGTGCTCATCCTTGCCCAAGGGGACGCTCGCGTGCGGCGGATTGGGCATCCACAACATCTGCGCGTGAAACGCCCCGTCAACCTCCCGTAAGGACTGCTCCAGTTCCGCGATGCGCTGCCCCACCTGCCGCATCTCCTGGATGCGAGCCGCACGCCCCTCCGGGTCCTTCTTCATCCGCCCGATTTCCTTGGAAACCCGATTGCGCTCCGCCCGCAGCGACTCCACCTCTTGCAGCAACTTCCGCCGCCGCTCATCCAGCCCTAGGATCTCATCCACAAGCGCGGGATCATCGCCACGCTTGCGCAACGTCTCGCGGATCGTTTCCGGCTCCTTGCGTATCCGTTCAATATCCAGCATGCTCCACCTCCCGCCGTTCTTTCCGGCTATGTGATAAATTGATTATGAGCCAACTTTCCTCGTGAGCAACTACGCCTCGGCCTTAGGCGCAGAGGAAAACAAGTACCCCACCCCTCGCACGTTGAGGATGTAACGCGGCTCCTCCGGCTTCGGCTCGAGCTTGCGCCGCAGGCGGCGGATATGCACCCGCACGATGGATCGCGCCCCCCAAGCGTCCGTCTCGTACCCCTGCGCACACTTCACCAGCATTTGCGGCGTGCAAACCTCATCGGCGTGCTGCATCAAACACTCCAGCAAACGGAACTCCGTTGGGGTCAAGTCTATCGAGCGATCCCCGAAAAACACTTGATGTTTCGCCTGATCCAACCGCACCTCGCCCAACTGAATCGCCGAGGTCTCCTGTACCGGAGCCGGGGCCTGAACATCCAGGCCATCGCTGCGCATCAGCTCTTGCAGCGTGCTTTGGAGCTGATTGACCAACTTACGGCGGTGGCGGTCGGCCTCCAACTCCGACAGAGCCTTGCGCACCGCCGCCAACACCTCATCCACCGGGCACGGCTTGAGCAGAAAATCGTAAGCTCCCTTGCGCAACGCCTGGATCGCCGTGTCCATTGTGCCGTAACCGGTGATCAAGATCACCACCGTGTCTTCGGAAATGCGGCGCAACCCGCTCAACACCTGCAACCCGTTGATGCCCGGCAGCCGCAGGTCCAAGATCGCCAGATCAAACGGCTCCACTTGCCGCGCCGTAGCCAAAGCCTCCTCGCCCGAAGCGGCCAGCGTCACTTGATACCCTTCCAGCCGCAGCACCTCGCCCAAGGTGATCCGTTCGGCAGCCTCATCATCCACCACCAAAATCCGAAACCCGCTCATTGCGCCTCCTCTCGAAAGGGGGGCAGATACACAATAAATGAAGCTCCGCCGCCCGGCAGATTCTTCGCTTCAATCTTCCCCCCGTGCTGTTCAATAATCCCGTAACTAATTGCCAGCCCCAACCCCGTGCCGGTGGACTTGGACGTGTGGAACGGCTCAAACAAGTGCTCAAAAACCTCTTGTGGAATCCCGGGGCCGCTATCTCGGAACGCCACCACCACCTTATCCAGCTCCGGGTGATAAGCGGAAGCAATCCACAAAGTGCCTCCTTCCGGCATTGCCTCCACCGCATTGAGGATCAAGTTCAAAAACACCTGCACCAGTTGATTTTCCACGCCCCGCACCGGCGGCAACTCGCCCGAAAGCCGCTTTTCCACGTGGATGCCGGCTTGCTGCAACCGTTTGGCGGCCAGAGCCAGCGCGTCGAGCACCGGCTTGTTGCTGTCCAACCGGTGCATCACCGTAGCCGGACGATAGAAATCCAACATCCGGCGCACAATCTGCACCAGGCGGCCCACTTCCTGATGAGCGATGTCCAGATAACGCTGCCGTTGCTGCTCCGAAAGTCCTTCGTGATGTGCCAGGTGCAAACTGTTCTGGATCGCTTGCAGCGGGTTGTTGATCTCGCTGTCTCTTATACACATCTGACG
>WFQZ01000056.1 GCA_015486785.1 Thermoflexales bacterium | reverse complement strand
GCTAATCGGTGCCCCGGTTGCGCCCCCGCCGCCCGCGCCTTCCAAACCCGCGCCCACTCCCGCCGCCGTGGGATCGCCGCCCGATTGGACTTTGTGGATGCTGTTGGCCGTGGCGGCCCTGGCCGTTTTGGGGTTGGTCCCGTTGTGGGCGGTAGTTTACCGAACTTACAACGCGCCTTTGCCCACGCACGGCCTGTTGATTGACGTCAACACCCCGACCGTCGCACCGGAAAAGCGCATCGTCAGCGTGCCCAACCTGGTGGGGTTGAGCTTCAACGATGCGCGGCAGTTGGCCGAAGAAAATCATTTGCGCGTGGAGAAATTGGGCGAGCAAGAGAGCGACACCGCCCGCCCCGGCGCGGTGCTGGAACAGACACCCGGCTCCGGCAATCGCGTGGCCATCAGCACCACCATCAGCGTGATCGTGGCCACCGGACGTGCCTTTGTGCTGCCCGACGTGACCGGCTACGACCTGGACGTGGTGCAAAAGGGGCTGGAATCAGAAGGCGCGCTCTTGCACATTGAAAAAGTGTGGAGCACCGAGCGCGAGGGGCTGGTGCTGAAGCAAGTCCCGGATCCGGGCACCGAGCTGCGGGCCGGCGACAGCGTCACCTTGACCGTGAGCGGCGGCACCAATCAGCCCATCCCCTTGCAGGTCAACCTGAACGGCCAAGTGGTGCTGGAAGAAGCGCGTATCTCCCGCCTCACCTTCCGCCCCGGCGATAGCGTCCCGGTGACGCTGCGCTGGCGATGCCTCAAGCCCTTTGACCACTCGTACAAAGTCTTCGTGCATCTGCTCACCCCGGACCTGCATCTGATCACGCAGCAGGATATTGAACCGCTGAACGGGCTGCATCCCACCAACCAATGGCAAGTGGGAGAGATCGTCAACGATCCCCATCAAGTGGTGCTGCCGGCCAATACCCCGGCGGGCACTTACCAGATTCGCGTGGGACTGTATGATGCGCAAGGCCGCTTGCCGGTCACGGACGCGGGCCAAGCTCAAGTGCTGGATAACACCATCTTGGTCACCACGATCACCGTGCAGCCCTGAGAAAAGACGGTGTGATATAATTGTAAACTGCGGTTGTGATAACCGTATAGCCATACCACAAACTCCCGTCAGGGAGAGGAGGATATATGCAATCAGGTAAAAATAATAGTGGCGCTTTCATCTACGTGCTGATCATCGCGGCGATCATCTTTATCATCTACAGCTACATGTCCGGCGGATCCTCGCCTGAGTTAGTGCCTTTGAACCGCATTGCCGAAGATGTGCAAGCGCACAAAATCGCCCGCATCAGCGTCCAAGGGGATGATATCAAAGTGACCTACAATGATGGAAAGGTCGTGGCCTCGCGGAAAGATACCGGGGATTCATTGGTGTCTCAGTTGAAAGCTCTGGGCGTGGATGATACAGAATTGCAACAGGTGGATCTCACCTACGGCAAGCCGACCGATTGGGAGGCGATGGCGAATGTGGGCGGGATGGTGTTGATTCTGATCGTGAGCGGCGTGCTGTTCTTCTTCTTCATCCGCCAGTTCCAGGGCGCGAACAATCAAGCCCTCTCGTTTGGGAAGAGCCGTGCCCGTATGTTCGCCGGCGACCGGCCTACCGTGACCTTCAACGACGTGGCCGGTGTGGATGAGGCCAAAGAAGAGTTGAAGGAAGTGGTGGAATTCCTCAAAGAGCCGCAAAAGTTCATCAACCTGGGAGCGCGGATTCCCAAAGGCGTGCTGCTGGTTGGTGCGCCGGGCACCGGTAAGACCTTGATGGCGAAAGCTGTGGCCGGGGAGGCCGGGGTGCCCTTCTTCAGCATCTCCGGTTCCGAATTCGTGGAGATGTTCGTCGGGGTGGGTGCCAGCCGCGTGCGTGACCTGTTTGATCAAGCCAAAAAGCACAGTCCTTGCATCGTCTTCATTGATGAGATCGACGCCGTGGGGCGACATCGTGGCGCGGGACTGGGCGGTTCGCACGACGAGCGCGAGCAAACGCTCAACCAAATCCTGGTGGAGATGGACGGCTTCGACACAGACACCAACGTGATCGTAGTTGCGGCCACCAACCGCCCAGACATCCTCGACCCTGCTCTGCTGCGCCCCGGTCGCTTTGACCGCCGCGTGGTGCTGGATCGCCCCGACATTCGCGGGCGGGTGGAAATCTTCCGCATCCACATGCGCGGCAAGCCGATTTCCAACGATGTGAATGTGGATGTGCTGGCGCAAGTCACCCCCGGCTTTGTGGGCGCGGACATTGAAAACGTGGTCAACGAAGCCGCAATTTTGGCCGCCCGTCAAGGCCTGCGCTACGTCAAGATGGCGAACTTCCAAGAAGCCATTGAGCGCGTGATCGCCGGGCCGGAACGGCGCAGCCGCGTGATTTCGGAGGAAGAGCGCAAAGTCTTTGCCTACCACGAAGCCGGGCATGCCGTCATCGCCCACGTGCTGCCGCGATGTGATCCGGTGCGCAAAGTCTCCATCGTCGCTCGCGGGATGGCCGGAGGCTACACGATCACTCTGCCGGAAGAGGATCATTACGTATTGCAGCGCAGCAAAATCGAAGCGGACATTGCCTACGGCCTGGGTGGCCGCGCGGCGGAAGAGGTGGCCTTTAACGAGGTCAGCACCGGAGCCTCCAATGACCTGGAGCGGGTGACGGAAATGGCGCGGGCGATGGTCAAACGCTACGGTATGAGCGCGAAACTCGGCCCGCTGGTCTACGGGCGCAAAGAGGAGCTGGTGTTCCTGGGCAAAGAGATCAGCGAGCAGCGCGATTACAGCGAGGCCGTGGCGCAAACCATTGATACCGAAGTCCGATCTATCATCGTGCAGGCCTACGAACGCGCCAAGAGCATCCTGCAAGAACACCGCGACGCCCTGGATCGTGTAGCCGATCAACTCTTGGAGCGGGAGACTCTTTCGGCGGACGAGTTTGTCGCTGTGTTTGAAGGTGCGCCATTGCCGCCCGTTCAGTCGCCCGAACCTGCACCGCGTCAGTCCGCGCAGCCGGAGGTCAACTTGACCGCCTCTCCAGCCGCTGCGTAACGTGCTAAAACGCAAAACAGGCCGCAATTTGCGGCCTGTTTTTTTGTGGTGCCGAGACCCAGAATTGAACTGGGGACACATGGATTTTCAGTCCACTGCTCTACCGAACTGAGCTATCTCGGCGCAACGGAGCGCATTGTACCGGAAGCCTTGATTTTGTCAAGCAATCGGCGGTTGTATAATCAAACCGCTCAACCATCCGCCCAATTGCAGGAGGAAACCATTTTTCACCGGATGAACAAACGTCTTGGCGGCTTGCTGCTCGTCTTCACGCTGCTGGTGGTGATGCACTCGGCAGCCACGCCGCTCTTTGAAGCCCCGGACGAGGTGTGGCACGATGCTTACGTCCGCTGGCTGGCGGAAGGGCGCGGCCTCCCGCCGCTGGAAGGCACGGACCCCAGCGGCGCGAATCAGGAGGTGGCGCAGCCGCCTTTGTACTACACGGTGGCCGCGCTGCTGCGTGCTCCGTTTGCGGCTGATGTCACCCCGCTTTTTTGGAACAACCCCGGCTTTGGCTATCAAGGCGCGTTGACCGGCAACGACAACAAGAACATGCTCATCCACACGGCGCGGGAACGTTGGCCTTGGCACGGTGCAGCTCTGGCGATGCACGTGACGCGCTGTACCTCGCTGCTCTTCGGCCTGCTGACCGTGCTGGGCGCGTGGGCGTTGGGGCGGGAGACGTTCGGCGATGAACGCGGCGCGTGGCTCACGGCGGCGGTGGTGGCCTTCCAACCGCAATTCGTCTTCATCAGCGGCGTGATCAGCAACGATAGCGCGGCGTCGGCCCTGGCGACCTGGACTTTGTGGTCTGCCGTCGTGCTCCAGCGGCGCGGCGTGACTGTGCGCCGCGTGGCGGTGAGCGGCTTGTTGGCCAGTCTGGCGATGCTCTGCAAGACCAGCAATCTGGCTCTGGGGCCGCTGCTGGCTCTGGCGTTGGTCTGGCTGATGTGGCGCGAACGGCTGCCGCTCCGTGCCGCGCTGGGCTATCTGCTTCTCTTCGGCGCGATCACGGCGGTGGTCGGCGGATGGTGGTACGGGCGCAACTTCCTGCTGAGCGGCGATCCGTTGGGCTTGACCGCGCACACGCACACCCTCTGGGGTCGCCCGCATCCGGTCTCGCTGTGGGACTTGCGCCCGGAGCTGCCGCTCCTGTTCCGTTCCTTCTGGGCGGCCTACGGCTGGGGGCATGTGATGTGGCCGTGGGCCGTGTACGGCATCCTGGGCGCGGGGAATCTGGCGGCTTTGTGGCTGTCGCTCCGCCGCGCGGACAAGGATTTCCCGTGGTGGCTGGCGTTGGCCTGGTGCGGCGTGATCTTCGCGGCTTTGCTCCACTGGATGCAGGAGGTAGAAGCTCCGCACGGGCGATTGCTCTTCCCGTCCCTGGGCGCGTGGGCCTTGCTGACCGCCTCCGGCTTGCGAGGGAAGCCGCGCGTAGCACGGGGGATTTTGCTCTTCCAGGCGGTGATCGCCGCCCTGGCCCCCGGCGTGAAGCTGTTGCCTACCTTCGCGCCGCCTCGGCTGATGTCGCCGCAGGAGGCCGCTCGCCGCGTTGCGCCGGTGGACGTGCGCTACGCCGATGCGGCTCGCTTGATCGGTACGCGCGTCCGGCCTGGCCGGCTGCGGCCCGGCGACTCGCTGGCGGTGACTGCTTGTTGGGAAGGGCTGCGCCCGATGACTCAAGACGCTACCGTCTTTGTGCATCTCATCGGCCCGCACAATGACCGCGTGGCGGAGCGCACCACTTATCCGGGCTTGGGTCGCTTCCCCACCTCGCTGTGGCCGGTGGGACGCGCTTTCTGCGATGTTTACCGGATGCGCCTCTACGATTGGGCTGCGCCGGGCACTCGCTATTGGCTGGAAGTGGGGCTTTTCGATGCCCAGAGTGGCGAGCGTTGGCCGGCGCGTCATACGGACGGCAGTTCCGCCGATCCGCCGATTGTGGGGCAGGTGGTGGTGCCGCCCGATGGCACGATCCCGCCGCTAAGTGCCTCGCTCACCGACACCGGGCTCGCGCTGACGGCTGAATCGCCGTTGTGGGCGGCCTTGCGCGGCTACGTGCTGCCCTCCTCGGCGGCTGCCGGCGCGACGATCACGGTGACGCTGGTTTGGGAGTCACTCGCGCCGGTGGCGGGGGATTACACCGTCTTTGTTCACCTGTGGACGCCGGGCGCGGCGTCACCTTGGGCTCAAGATGATCGCGCGCCCCGTGACGGCTGGTATCCCACGTCCGTGTGGCGGCGCGGCGATTGGGTCGTGGACGCGCATCCGCTGACCTTGCCCCGCGATCTGCCGCCGGGGCGATACCCCTTGTGGGCGGGAATGTACGGCGCGGACGGGACGCGCTTGGTGGCCCGCGATGCTCAATCCCGCTTGGATTTTGACTTATTACCGCTGGGAACGTTGTGGGTGAAGTGAACGCGGTTGCTGTTTGTCTTGCCCGTGGTAAAATCTTGCCCTGGGCTAATCCCAAGTACGCACGTGCCGGGACCAACGAGCGTGAGCCAACCATGGCCCTCGGAGGGATGAACGGCACGGAGGCCCTATCAAATCACAGGAGGTTGTACCTTTATGGCTATTGTTACGATGAAGCAGTTGTTGGAGACCGGAGTTCACTTCGGACATCACACCCGCCGTTGGAATCCCAAGATGGCGCGGTACATTTACACCGAACGCAACAAGGTTCACATTATTGACCTGCAACAGACGGTTCGCGCCTTGGAAAAGGCTTACGCCGTCGTGCGGGATACGGTCGCCCAAGGGGAGCAGGTGCTCTTGGTGGGCACCAAGCGGCAGGCGCAAGAGACCATCCGCCGCGAAGCACTCCGTTGCCAGATGCCTTACGTCAACGTCCGTTGGCTGGGGGGCACGCTCACCAACTGGCGCACCATCAAGCAGCGCATTGATTACCTCAAGGACTTGGAAGCTCGCCGTGACGCCGGGGAGTTTGAGCTGCTGACCAAGAAAGAAGCTCTGTTGCTCACCCGCGAGATCGAGAAGCTCAACAGCCGTCTGGGCGGTCTCAAGAATATGGAAAAGCTGCCCGGTGTCGTGTTCATCGTGGATGTGCGGGAAGAAGCTACCGCAGTCCGCGAGGCAGACCGGATGGGGATTCCCATTGTGGCGATTGTGGATACCAATTGCGACCCGGATATCATTGACTACGTCATTCCGGCCAACGATGATGCCATCCGCGCGATTCAGTTGCTCACCTCCAAGATCGCCGATGCGGCACTGGAAGGGTTGAACCTGCGGGCCAAGGAAGCTCCGGAGGAAGAAGAACTCTACGTGGAGGATGAAAAGTACCTGAGCGCGGAGACGTTAGCGCGTTTGCGCCAGATCAAGTTCAGTGAGAGCGATGAGGCTCAGGCTGGAGAAGTTACCGAGGCCACGGCAGAAGTTTCCCCGGAAGCCTCCCCCGAAGCGACAGAAGAAGTTGCGGCTTCATCTGAGGAAGCAGCAGATGAACCATCAACCCCAGAAATCACGGAAGAGGAGCAAGCATAATGGCTATTTCAGTTGCACAGGTCAAGGAACTCCGTCAGGCGACGGGTGCCGGCATCTTGGATTGCCGCAAGGCGTTGGAAGCCAACGACGGCGATTTTGACAAGGCAGTGGACTTTTTGCGGGAAAAAGGGCTGGCCAAGGCGGCCAAGCGTATGTCCCGCGAGGCTAAAGATGGCCTGGTCGCTTCTTACATTCACGGCGGCGGACGCATCGGCGTGTTGGTTGAGGTGAACTGTGAGACCGACTTCGTCGCCCGCACCGAGGACTACCAGCAATTGGTCAACAACATCGCCTTGCAGATTGCGGCGATGAATCCCCGCTACGTGAAGCGCGAGGATGTCCCGCAGTCCGTTTTGGAGCACGAAAAAGAGTTGTACCGGGCGCAGGCCTTGGAGGAAGGGAAGCCGGAACGAGTGCTCGACCGCATTGTGGAAGGGCGGTTGGAGAAGTTCTACAAGGAGACCTGCTTGCTGGAGCAAGAGTTCATCCGCGATGATAGCAAATCCATCGGCGACTTGCTACAGGATGCTATCGCCAGGATGGGCGAAAACATTGTTATCCGCAGATTTGCCCGCTTTGAGTTGGGCGAGGACCTGAAGGCGTAAGCCTTCAGGTTTTTTTTACTCTCTGATGTGGGGGGAGTGTGATGACCCAGTTGAGTTACAAACGAGTCGTGATCAAGATCGGCGGCGAGTCCCTCTCGGAGCCGGGGCAGCGAGGAATTGAGCCGTATCGCGCGGAGATCGTGGCCCGGCAGATCGCTGAAATCTACGCGCAGGAGGTGGAGATTGGGATCGTCATTGGGGCCGGCAACCTGTGGCGTGGCGTGGACGGACTGGCGCACAGCATGGATCGCGCCCGCGCCGACCAGATCGGCATGCTGGCCACGGTGATGAACTCCCTGGCACTGGCCGACGCGCTGGAGCGGAGCGGCATCCCCACGCGGGTGCAAACCGCTATTGAGATGCGGTCTATCGCCGAGCCGTACATCCGCTTGCGGGCGGTGCGGCACCTGGAGAAAGGCCGCGTGGTAGTCTTTGGCGCGGGCACCGGCAACCCCTACTTCACCACCGACACGGCGGCGGCTCTGCGTGCGGCTGAGATCGGCGCGGATCTGCTGATTAAGGCGACCAAGGTCGACGGCGTCTACGACTCTGACCCCAAAGTCAACCCCAACGCGGTGCGCTTCTCACGCATCAGCTTCTTGGATGCCCTGAACCTGCGTTTGCGCGTGATGGACGCCACCGCGCTCTCGTTGTGTATGGACAACCACCTCCCGCTGATCGTGCTCAACCTGTGGGAGGACGGCAGCCTGCTCAAGGCCGTGCGCGGCGAAGAAGTGGGCACGCTGATTTCGTGATGGAAAGCTATCGGCTAATAAGAAGAGCGGCTGAGGAATTCCCTCAGCCGCTCTTGTTTGTGACCCGCACAGGACTCGAACCTGTAACCAATTGATTAAGAGAATCTGCGAGATTCAGCATACTTTATTTCCTCCCTAGAATTTGCATTACAGGGCTGTGCTTCTGGTGCCGTCGGCGCAACTCCGCAACCTTGAAGATGAGGTAGTAATCCTTGGTGATCTCTATGCTTTCGTGCCCCATCAGATCGGACAATGTGGCCAAGTCTCCACCGCTAAGTAGGTATTCACGGGCGAAGGCGTGACGGAAGGAATGGGGGTTGACGCGCCCTGAGATATGCGCTGTCTTGGCTCTCCTGTGCAGCATCTGGCTCACTGCGTTGGTAGAGAGTGCGCTTTTCGGTTTCCTGCGTCCCAGGCTGACAAAGAAGGCATCTCCCGCATCGGAGGGGCGCACGTCCAACCACTCTTGAAGGGCTTGTGCTGTGGGATCGGTGAAGAAGACGATCCGTTCCTTTCCGCCTTTCTCTCGGACGATGGCGTCGTGGGTAGCCAGGTTCACGTCTTCCAGCCGCAGGCCGCACAATCCCCCGACCCGACAACCGGAATCGGCCAGCAGCAGGATGATGGCCCGGTCTCTTCGGTCTGCGGGCGTGTTGCCCTCGGTGGTGCGGAGTAGTGCTTTTAGGTCTTCCGGCTCTATGGCGTGCGGTTTCTTGATCTTGGGCGAGGGCGTCTTGATACGCCGCGCCGGATTGTCCGGCAGTATCTCTTCTTGCTCCAGCCAGTTGAACAGCCGCTTGAGCACGCGGATATATCCGGCCACGGAGTAGGGGGAGAGTTTGTGCTTCTGCGCTTGCAGGTGCGGATGGTTTTCCCATACGGTCTCCCGCTTCCGAAGGCCAACGATGTACCTCCGTAAATCGTCCGCCGTGATCGTCTCTATGTCTACGTCACCGAGGAAGTCCGTCAGGGGGCGGAGCTTCCGCGTGTAATCCGTTATCGTGTTTGGTGAACGTCCGTCGGCCTGTGTGGCCAGGAGCAGCTTGTCTATTGCTTCGCTAAGTTGCATCTTTCCCTCCCCAACTTACCTATGTGAGATAATTGCCCGTAGCTCATCATCGCTCAGGTTGCCGCTCATAATTGCCCGTAGCTCATCATCGCTCAGGGCGGAGATACTCTCAACCGCCCCCGGCACAAGGGCGTTAATCTCCGCGTCGCTCATATCGAAAACATTCACCGGCGGCTCGTCAAACTTGACGTGAATCGCAACGTCCCCTGGACACTCCGCCTTGTGCGCCAATACCCGCTCCACGCGGTCAAGTACCGCAATCGCCGCCCGGACCCGTGTAGCCGGTGGAGTGTCTTCATCCTCCAGCGACTCCCTCAAGGCATCCAGGGCAAGGGATGCTAGCCCTGCCAGGTTTGCCATTGCGGCGTCGGCCAGTGCCTCTTGCTTCCGCGCCAGCTCCGCCCGAAAAACGGGATCGGCCAGGTAATGGTACATCGTGCTTTCACCAATACCCGCTACCTCCGCCGCCTTTCTCGCTGTGGAGTGTTGCATCAGCGCGGCAATCGCCCGCTTCTGATTAGCGTTTAATCGTCCATTTCTTGCCATTGTTTGCCTCCTCGCCGCCGTTCCTGATTGCTCGCGTTGCGTCAAGGCAGAGTTCCAGTTCCTCCGCGCTGTTGAACGTAACCTTAATGCCCCCGTTTCCCTCTCGCTTCCATTGCCCACGGGGGAGAGCCAGCTCCGGCATTCTCGCCTGCTCCGGTGGGATAACCATTGTGAGCGGGAAGCCATTATGGCGCGTAGAAGTGGGTACAGAAGTGGGTACACTGGGTACAGAGCGGTGTAGTTTTGCCAGTAATTCTTGCAACCGCGACGGTGTTGTCAAACTGACCATTCAAAACCAGCCTCATTCTGTGCAAAAATGGGGTATTTTGCCCGTTTTTCACCCTGATCGCCTGTGTTGGCGCGGAAGAAAAAATATTTTCCCCACAAGTACCCTCTATGGTGTACAAAAGCGGGTACACTGGGTACACTGGGCTGCGAAGCGGCGTTTTTATGCCCCATTCTCGCCGTCCTCACTCAGCACTTTCGACCGCACAAGGTACAAGACCCGTTGCCTTTTGCCATCCACGCGGAGTTGTTTGGTTCTCCTGCCGGAGTTCTTGTCCCGTTCTAGGATACCGGCGTCCTCCAGGTACTTCCGCAAGGTGGTTTCTTTTACTCTCAGGCCGTTCCTCGGCAGGAGATCCGAGATCGCGGCGTAGGTGGCTGCCGGCAAAACGTAAAGGTACTCTTTATCGCACCACCCCAGCCGCTCCCCCGTGTTATCTCCAAGCATCTGGCTTCCATTGACGCCCTCAAAGTAAGCCTTGCCTTGAGCCAGCAATTCATTCAGGGTGGCGATATAGCGTTTTTCTGGGCGTTCTTGCTCTACCCGCTGCGCCTGTGCCACTGAGCCGCTTACGAGTGCTTCCCAAATACGGGGGCGCAGCTCGTCAGCTTCTTCTTGCGAGATCGCGCCCGTGGCCACGGCATAGGTGATCCCCAAGTCGCAGCTGGTGTATAGCTTGCTCAGTGCCCCCGGCAATCGCAGGTGCTGGCCTAGCAATTCCTTTCGCACGTGGTCCCTGTATTCCCGCACGTGGTCAGGAAGTTGTCGGGACAAGCCGTCCCATTCCTCCCGCAACCACAGCAAATAGCCCGCCAATGCGTGGGGGTAGAGATGCGCTTCGTCCTGCGCCGCCGTTAGCTTATCCAAGTCCACGTCACCAGGACGCATCTCCAGCGTGAAAATGCGAGCCAGGATGCTTGTCCCGTCGGGGATTTGCTCGCCGGTGGAAATCACCAGCCCGCGTGGGGGGTAGGTCTTTGCCATGCTCAGATCGCGTCTCAACCGGCTACGTCCCGCCCGATTGCCCACGTTCCGCACGATCCTCCCCGCGTTGCGTTTCAGTTCCCGCGCCTTGAACGGGTCGGATTGTGGAGCGAAGTCGTCTATCACCACCGGCGCATCCTTGGCCAGGAAGCATGCCCGCTCCAGCGCGTTGGAAGTGCTTGACCACGAAAGGAGCGTCTTCCGGTCAAACTCCCCGTAATGGCTGAGCGCAAGGGCGGAGAGGGTGCTTTTGAGCGTCCCGCTTTCGCCGTAGAGCCATAGCATGAAGTCGGGATACACGATCTCGGTCAGGGGCGCCAGGAACATTGCGCCCCATAGCGGGGCTGTAATCTCCAGGGGAGCTACGTCCAAGAAACGCAGGGAGGCCTTCATAGCGTTAGTTACTTCACGGGGGGTATTGGGGAGCTGGTAGTGTGCCAGGACATCCCGCAGCTCCACGGTGACGCTGTCATCGCCCCCGACGGCCCCGGAGCCGGTCAGGTAAACCCGCCGACCCCCGACTTCCCGCCATCCTGTGTGCGTGTAGATATGGCGGCTGGTGATCTGCGGGCTGAGTTGCTGGATGGCCTCGCGCAGTTGATCCTTCACGTTGCGCCCCGCACGGATGATGGCTCGCGCCCCCCATAGCTCGTGTACCCAATCAAGGCTTGAGAAACTCCCCGCCTTCACCTCTCCGCGTGGTAAAGGCTCGCCGGTGGACAATGCGCCCGTGATGGCATACTTGCGCTCTGGCGAGCCGCTTCCGTCGTCGTAGGCCACATCCTCAATGATCTCCGCCGTGAAGTTGCACAACGGCTTGG
>WFQZ01000055.1 GCA_015486785.1 Thermoflexales bacterium | reverse complement strand
GGACCCAAGTGTAGGTGATGGGTGGCGTGGCATTGGACGGGCTGATCGTCGCGGCGAAGGTGTAGGGGGTGCCGGTGTAGCCGGCCGTCGGCGCGTTGATAGTCACGCCGGTGAGCGGGGTGCAGGTCGCGCCGCCGCTATCTTGCCAGCGGTTGTAGTAGACGTTGAGCAGGGGGACAAATTCGGCGGTGGCTTTGAGGTTGCCGGCCCCGTGGGGATGGCTGTCGCCGTCGGCGGCGTAGGCGGAGTAGTTGTTGGCCACTGTGTGGATGTGCTCAATGGCGTTGTTGCGCCAACGGTGGTGGTTGCCTGTTTCCGCGTCCAGGTCGTTGGTGTCCACATCGCCGCCGTTGCTGGTGAGCACGTTGTAGAAATCGAAGACGGCGACATTGTGGTGCTCGTAGCCATTCAACCAGCCGTTCACCAACCAATCGTTGAAGGCGCGGGCGTTGGCGGCTTGGGTGGCGTCTGTATCGCCGGCGATCATCGGCGGGGCGGTGACGACGATGAAGAGTTTATCTTGGTGCGCGGCGAAGTAGACCAACAGATCGTTGTAGATGCCTTTGGCGTTGGCGACGGTCATATACTCCGACCAAGCATCTTGGCCGCGCAGCGGATTGTCGCCGCTCGTCGGCGGATCGTCGGGGCTGCCGGAGAGTCCGGAGTTGGGGAAGCAGGATTTGAACATGATGATCGTGTTTTCGCCGCCTGGGTCGCTAGCCATACGCGACCAGGAGCCAAAGTCGCCGAAGTTCTGGCCGTTTTCGGTGTAGACGGCGTTCATAATGGTGCTGCTGTTTTCGCCGCGAAACCAATCCCACCACTGGCCGATGTCGGTGCGGTCGCCGATGTCGTCCGGCCCCCAGCCGTAGTTCGTCGCGCTGACGTAGTAATTGTTGTCCATCAGAGCTTTTCCCAATCCGCCGGCGTAGTCGTTATCGCCGCCGGTATCGGCCAGCCAGTTGCCGCCGCACGAGTGATGAATGAAGATCAGCTTGACGGGCGAGGCGGGCGGGCTGGGGTCGTCGGCTAAAATCTGAGTCGCCAGGGTGTCCCCCGGCCACAAGGCGGCGATCACGCCAATGACGAATGCGAGTGTCAGCAACTGAGCGATCCGTTTGCGTTTCATTTTAACCCTCCTGAACTGTGTGAAGTGATTCATAGCTTTCCGGCACAAGGGCGAGGTTCGCCGCGTCACCCAAGCCGGAAAAGGAACGCCATCTCTAACCGTCAGCGTCACGGGGGGAGGAAGATGAGGAACTGCGCTCTCATTATCACCGAGTTTAGCAACTTTCGCAAGTGCGCCGTTATTGACTATTCCCCCAACCCTCATTAGAATGAACTAAGGCTTCCGTGAGCACGCCGGTATTGAGCGCGTGGTGATCCGTTACGTCTGGGTTAGAATATAGCTATGGTGAAAAAAGATTCTGTAGAGATCAACGACATATTGGATTTGCTCCCCGAAGGAGTGGCGGGCACTGAATCACGGGATTTGGTGCGCCGGGCCTACGTCTTCGCCGAAAAGGCGCATCGCGGCCAAAAGCGGAAATCCGGCGAGCCGTATATCACGCACCCCTTGGCGGTGGCTTACTACTTGGCCGAAATGCAGTTTGAGCCGGCGGTCATCGCCGCCGGTCTGCTGCACGATGTGTTGGAGGATTGCGACGTCTCCCGCCAGACCATCCGCGAGCAGTTCGGGGAAGAAGTTTTGGTGCTGGTGGAGGGCGTGACCAAGCTGGAGGAGGTCGAGGCGCGGGTGAAGCAGGAGCGAGACCGCGACCGCGACTTGCGGGAGTTGGAAAGTTTGCGCAAGCTGCTCATTGCGATGGTGGAGGATGATATCCGCATCATCTTCATCAAGCTGGCCGACCGGCTGCACAACATGCGCACGTTGGGCGCGTTGCCGCCCAAGAATCAGCGGCGGATGGCGCGGGAGACGCTGGACATCTTCGCGCCGCTGGCGAACCGCTTGGGCATTTGGGTGTGGAAGGCGGAGCTGGAAGATACGTCCTTCCGCTACCTGAATCCGGAGATGTACAACACGTTGGCGAAGCTCCTGGGGGCGCGTAAGGTGGAGCGGCACGAGCGGGTGGAGCATCACATTCGGGAACTGCGGCGGGCGTTGGAAAAAGAGGGCCTGCCGGTGACGATCAAAGGGCGGCCCAAGCACATCTACAGCATCTACCGCAAGATGCAGCGCAAGCACGTCCCCTTTTCCCACATCTACGATACGGAGGGCCTCCGCGTGATTGTGGAGCGGGAGATCCCCTTGGAGCTGGACGTGCCCCTCAAGCAAGCCTCGGAGGAGGCCTTGCAGGCCGCGCGGCAGGAGCAGCAGCGCAAAGAGGCCGCCTTGTGCTACCTGGTGATCAGCGTGGTGCATAGTATGTGGTCGCCGGTGCCGGGCGAGTTTGATGACTACATCGCGCACCCCAAGCCCAACGGCTATCAAAGCCTGCACACCGCCGTGATCGGCGAGGATGGCAAGCCGTTTGAGGTGCAGGTGCGCACGCGGCGGATGGATTACGTGGCGGAATACGGCGTGGCGGCTCACTGGCGCTACAAGGAGCAAAGTGCGCCGGTGAACGATCAAATGATGGCGCAAATCTCGCAGATGCGTTGGAGCGTGCATGAGATTACGCAGGATTCCGAGGACGCCCGCGCGTTTATCGAATCAATCCGGTCAGCTTTCTTCCCTGATCGGATTTTTGTATTCACGCCCAAAGGGAAAGTTATTGACCTGCCGGCGGGCGCAACGCCGGTGGACTTTGCCTACCACGTGCATACCGAAGTGGGGCATCGCTGCCGGGGGGCGCGGGTCAATGGAAAGTGGGTGTCGCTGGATACGAAATTGAACACCGGCGATCAGGTGGAAATCATTACCAGCAAGACCGGCGGGCCGGGGCGGGATTGGCTGGATGACGAGACCGGCTTTGTGGTGACGCATCGCGCCCGGCAGAAGATCCGCCAATGGTTTCGCCGTCAGAGCCGTGAGGAGAACGCCACTCAAGGCAAGCTGATGGTGGAGCGCATGCTCAAACGGTTGAACAGTCCCTACACCATCGACCAACTGTTGGAGATTTTCCGCAAGCGATACCAGAGCTTGGACGACCTGTTCGCCGATGTGGCGGTGGGCGATCTGACGTTGGAGAAGCTCGCCAACCGCTTGGGCGATTACGAGCGGTTGTTGGCGGAAGCCCGCGAGAAAGAGGCGCGGTTGGAGGACGTCGTGGAGACCGCGCCACCGCCGCCGGATACGGCGCATCAAGTGGCCTCCGGCATCAACATCCGGGGCACCGGCGGGCTGCTGACGAATCTGGCGAAGTGCTGCAATCCGCTGCCCGGCGATGAGATCGTGGGCTTTGTGACGCGCGGGCGCGGCGTGACCATCCACAAACGCGAGTGCCCCAACATCCTGCGCATTATGACCGACGAGCAGGAGCGGGAGCGGCTCATTGAGGTGGATTGGGGCGTGCCCCGCGAAGAGACCTTTGCCGTGCAAGTGCGGGTGGACGTGTACGACCGCGCCGGACTATTCCACGATATTTCCACCGTGTTGATGAACAACAACATCAACATGACCGCGATCCGTTCTGGGAACAAGGATCGCTACAACGTCATGCCGCTCTATCTGACGATTGAGGTGCCGGACCTGGCGACCTTGGTCAAAATCCTGGCGAAGATTGACCAGATTCCCAACGTGATGGAAACGCGGCGCATTGCGTAAGCCTGGGATTCCAATCCCAGGCTGAAACCGACGCAAAAGGCCGTGTATCAACGTCCCCAGCTCGCTTTAACGTTCTTGACGCATCGCTGACTATCCGTGCTCGCATCCTGCTAAAGCCGAAGCATGCTCCCTGCTAAGCCGAAGCATGCTCCCTGCTAAGCCGAAGCATGCTCCCTGCTAAGCCGAAGCACGATCCATGCTAAGCCGAAGCATGCTCCTTGCTAAGCCGAAGCACGATCCATGCTAGGCCGAAGCACGATCCTTGCTAAGCCGAAGCATGTTCCTCCACAGGGGCGACGCAAAAGGTGCGACGCACATCCGATGTGCGTCGCACCTTGCGTAGGCTTTCCCTCGGCGGCCTCCGCGAGTTACCCTCACCCTCCGGCCATCAGGTGAATGACGGCTACTTCGGCCTCGTCCGGCACCGGATACGTGTCGTAATCCCCTTCCAGCACCACCGCGCCGTTGACGCGCACCACCAAATGCGGGTAGATGTAGCGCATCCGGCGCAACACCTCGCGGACGGTCATACCGGCGTGCCACGGGAGCCGATGCTTCTGGTTCACCGTGATCATCTACAGATGCCGCTTGACGACGGCTACGACCTCCGGGTAATCAATCCCTAGCGCGTGCAGCTTTTCGAGCGTGGGCACGCCTTGGGGCGTCCAGCCGCGCCGCTGATAGACCGCGTCAATGAGCTGTTCGTACTGCGCCTCGCGGTGCTTGCGGTGCGCGGCCATCTTTTCCGCCGTGGTCATCGTTTCCGGATCAAGCCCCAGCCACTCGCGCAACTGTTGATCGTACCGCTCCTGGCGGGAAAGGTACTCTTCTTCCGTCACCGGCCCCATAGAGCGGTAAGGAATCGCGTCGTCGGCACGCAGGCCGTGCCCCAAGCGGATGTTGAACACCCGCTGGAAGTTGTACACCCGCTCCGATTGGGTGATGAGGTCATCCGTGGTGGCTTCCCGCCCGGTGACGGCGATGAATAGCTTGCGGTAGTTTTCCACGTGATGGGGAATCTTCTGCGGCTCATCGCTGAGCGCGTTCTTGGGGTCTACCACGTCGTTCCAGGGGAGCTTGCAGAAGCCGCACAGCCCGAACCAGGTGCGCCACATCGGGAAGTAGTGCAACGCTTCCGCCTTATCCTCAAAGGTGGGAAGCTGGTTGTTGACCTGATCCATAAAAATGAGCCAGGCTTCATCGTGCTGCGGGCCTTTGTTCGTCATACCGTAGCCGCCCTGTTGGGCCAGCGACTCTTTGGTCACGTACTCCGAGTACTCCAAGCCCTTGTTCTCCAT
>WFQZ01000054.1 GCA_015486785.1 Thermoflexales bacterium | reverse complement strand
CATTTGGATTGCCGATTACGTGATGATGACTTACGGCACCGGCGCGATCATGGCCGTTCCGGCGCACGATGAACGCGACTTTGCCTTTGCGCAGAAATACGATCTCCCGATTCCCGTGGTCATTGAAACCGAAGAGTGGATTGAGGAAGGCCGCCCGTTGCCGCTGCCGCGAGCTTACCCCGGCACCGGGGTAATGATCAACTCCGGCGAGTTCAACGGCACGCCGGCCCCGCATCCGGCGGTGGAGAAGGTGACCGCGTGGCTCGCGTCGCGTGGCCAGGGCAAGAAAGCGGTCAGCTACCGTCTGCGCGACTGGCTGATCAGCCGTCAGCGGTACTGGGGTTCGCCGATCCCCGTCGTCTACTGCGATAAGTGCGGCATCGTGCCGGTGCCCTACGAAGATTTGCCGGTCTTGCTGCCCGACGATGTGGACTTTATGCCCTCCGGCGAAAGCCCGCTCAAATACCACGAAGGATTTTTGCACACCACCTGTCCCAAGTGCGGCGGGCCGGCGCGGCGCGAAACGGATACGATGGATACTTTTGTCTGCTCTTCCTGGTATCATTACGCCTACCTCAGCCCCTACTACAAGGCCGGAGAACCGGCGCACCAGGATTCCACGCCCTGGGACCCGGAGGAGGCCGCTTACTGGCTGCCGGTGGATACCTACACCGGCGGTTCGGAGCACGCCACGATGCACCTCATCTACACGCGCTTCTTCACCAAGGCCCTGCGGGATGCCGGTCTGCTGGATTTTGACGAGCCGATGTTGCAATTCCGCAGCCAAGGGATGATCCTCGGCGAGCCGCGCAAAGGGGACTTCGTGGAAGTTGCCGGGCACTGGGAAGGCGCGGCGTTCCGGGCGGAATCCATCCACGTGATCTCGTTCAAGGACGAAGCCAAGTGGCCCGCGCCGGAGCGGTCGGATGATCGTGTGTGCGGTGAGGTGATGGGGCGGGACGATGTAAGCCTCAAAGTGCGTACCGGCGAGGCTCTCGGTGCTTTGACGGTGGTGCAAGTGCCGGAGGATGTGGACATTACCTTCGGGGAGCAGCGAACCCCCGGACGGCTGGAGGACATTCTCTATCACCTGGAAGTGGAGAAGATGTCCAAGAGTAAAAAGAACGTGGTCGCGCCGGATGAACTGGTGCGGAAGTACGGCGCGGATGTGGTGCGAGCTTATCTGATGTTCGGCTGGCGCTGGGAGCTGGGCGGCCCGTGGGATAGCAAGGGCATTGAGGGCGTCGCCCGATGGCTCAAGCGGGTGTGGAACTTGGTGACGGACGAGCCGCGTCGGCTGGAATCCCCGACGGATGCCGCGCGGCGTGCGCTGCTTCGCGCCCAGCACTATGCGGTTAAGAGCGTGACCAACGACCTCGAAACATTCAGCTTCAACACCGCCATCGCGCGGCTGATGGAGTTCTCCAACGCGCTGGGCGAGGCTAAAGCGGCGTTGTGGGGCACCGAGATATGGGACGAGGCCGTCTCGCATCTGCTGCTGCTGCTGGCTCCGGTTGCGCCCTACCTCAGCGAGGAGCTGTGGGCGCGTCTGGGTAAACCGTACAGCATTCACCGGCAAGCCTGGCCCACTTGGGACGAAGCCTATCTCTTTGAAGAGACAAAGGTCGTGCCGGTGCAGATCAACGGCAAAGTGCGCGGACGGGTAACGGTGAGCGCGGACGCCGACGAGGCGGCGATCCGGGAGGCCGCTTTGGCGGAAGCAAACGTCCGGCGTTACCTGGAAGGCAAGCAGATCGTCAAGATCATCATCCCCAAAGGGAAGCTGGTCAGTATCGTGGTGAAGTAACCCCGTGTGGGATGTCAAAGAGCCTGGCGGTCAAGCCAGGCTCTTTTGATGTAAGACGTGTACCATCGCCAGCAGGAAGAAGAACGCATACGCCAGGTCTACCACGAAGTACGAGGCATCCACCAGGCCGTGAGCCAGGAAATCGGCCATCGCTCCCATTGCCCCGATGGCCAGGGCGCGGACGAGCGGCTCTGAGTGTTTCCGTAGCGGCCAAGCCTGCCGCCAGAAGCACACTTGCAGCCACAAACCGCTCAGCAATCCCGGCACCCCCAGCCGTGAGGTGTAATCCAACACCCAGTCGTGGGGATGCGAAAGGTTAAACTCTTGCCACGCCGTGGGTAGGACGTAGCGGGTGCGGTAGGCGTAGAGGAAGTTATCCGGTCCCACGCCCCAGAGCGGATGGTCGCGGATCATCTGTAAGGTGCTGTGCCACAGGGCCAAGCGGAATCCGCTGGTCCCGCCGGTGATGTTGAGCAGCCCGGCGAAGCGCGGCGTGTGCAGGAGCGGGATCAACGCCAGCAGCCCCGTGCCGAGCACGATCCACGTGACCCGCCGCCAGCGTTCCCCGGCCAGGAAGCCCATCAACAGCAACGCGGCGGGCATCCCCAAGACCAACGCCCCTTTGGAGAGGCTCAGCAGCAACGCGGCCACGAGCGGGATCAACGCTCCGCCGTACCACCAACGCCGCGCTCCGGCGGCAGAGCCGGCCCACAAAGTCACCGCCAACGCCGGCGGGATCACCCGGCCCAGGTACAAGCCGACGTTGTTGGGCGAGCCGTAGACACTGTGCAGCCGCCAGGTGCCGCCCTCGGCGGTGATCACGTCGCCCAGGAAGAAGTATTGCACCAGCCCCACCACCGCGACTATCACCCCGCCGGCGATGAACGCATCCAGCACGCGCAGCTTTTCGCGGCGCGTCAGCGGATAGGTGATCAACATCCCGTAGAACAACACCGGCTCCAAGATCACCAAGCGCAGCTCGCGGATCGCTTCGTGCCGCCGGGCGGCGAAGGCCGTGGACAGGATCGCTACGCCCACGAAGGCCAGCACCGCCTTGGGGAACTGTCGGTAAGCCTTGCTCCAACCGTCTTTGTGCCAACCCAGAAGCTGCAACGCGCCCCCGGCCAACGTCGGCAGCAAGACCAGCTCCGCCAGCGCGAAGGATTTTCCCAGCAGCGAGAGCGGGTGCAGGTACAGCGGCGCGGTGAGCAAGGTCAAGGCCAGCCCCATCGCCGGTTCGAGGAACACGATCAAGGTAACCAATCCGCCGGCGAGCAAGGCCAGCGGCATCCACGGCGAAAAGTAGGCCAGCGATAACGCCAGCAGCACCGCCGTCCAGCCCTGCCCGTCCCCCAAGTGCCGCCAGATCGTTTCGCTCATCATAAGCTGCCACGAGGCGAACAGGTACAACGCCGTCAGCAGCAGGGAGAGCGCGGCCCGCACTTGCTCGTGCAGGCGCAGCCACAACCGGCGCAGGCGTTCTTTCCAGCGTCCCAGGTGTATCCGCCGCCCTTGCCACACGGTTAAGCCCAGCCCCAGTGCTCCCAGAAGCGCGAAGCGCAGCATCCCGTGGACGTAAGGTGCCGTGTCGGGGCGGTCGGCGACGCGCCAATCGGCCAAGGCCCACTGATTCCAGCCCCGCTCGGCGGTCACGGTGACCGTGTGCTCGCCGTAGGGAAGATGCTCGGCCAGCGGAACGGTGGCGACGGCGGCCAACGGATCGTAGAGCACCACGTAAGCCCGCCCCTGCCGGTCGCGGGGGAGCGCGGGGGCCGGTTTCCCATCCACCGTGACGAAGAGGAAGGCGCGGTAGGGGCCGCGCCGTACCGTCAAGGCGATGCCGGTGCCCTTGAAGGGCAGCGTGACTTGATCCCCGCTTTGCCCGATGTCCGCGCCTTGCGGGCCTAACGTCCACGCGCCGGAGAACTCGGCCAAGGGTGTGTTGGCGTTGTAGACGCCCGGCGTCGCCACGCGCGGGCGGGCGTTGCGCTGCCGGAGCGCGGTGTAGAGCGGGCGGGGCCGTTCATCCGGCCCCACGAGCGCGAACCCCCAATGCTCTTCCGCGTCGGGGACGAGATGTGCGGTTGTGGGGCGCGGCTGGAAGTTGTTGAGGCACATCACGCCCATCCACGGCCACTCGCGCTCGGCCCGCTCTAGTGCGCCGAGGGTGTATTGCACTTGCTGCTCGTCATCCACCTGCCCCCAGATCGGAGGCGGGGCGGTGTTCCAACCGAAGTCGCTGGCCCACACGGCCTTGTCGCTCATCCCCAGGCGTTCCAGCGTCTCGCGCGTGAGGATGGCCCGTGAGAAGTTGAGCACTTGCCGCGAGACGCGGCGGTCGTCCGGCCCGCTGTTGAATCCGTATGGCTGGATGGCTACGATGTCAAAGTACGGCTGCGCTCCGGCGACTTGGAGCATCTGGAGGAATAAGTCCTCGGCGTAGTTCTGACCGCCCGCTTCCACGTTGGGGGCCAGGCTGCCCAGGATGATGCGGGCATCCGGGTCCTTCGCGCGGATGGCGCGGGCGGCGGAGCTTAACAGTTCGGCATAGCCGAAGGCATCCGCCGCGCCGCCCCAGCTTTCGCCCAGGTTGGGATTGTGCCAGATTTCGTAGGTGCTGATCGTTCCGCCGTATCGTTGAGCCAGGGCAGCGGCGAAAGCGGCAAAGGCTTGCGGGTCGGGGGGCTGATCGGCCCACGCCGGAGCGCGATCCAGCACCGCGATCAGGCGTAGATGATGCGCGGAGGCGGCGTTCACCAGGCGATCCCATTTTTCCCAGGCGAACGTTCCGCGCTGCGGTTCGATTTCCGCCCAGGGGAAGAGTTGCCGTGCCCACCGAAACCCGCCTGCGTCAATCGTATCCAAGGCCCAAGCGAGGTGTGCCGGGTCGTACTGCTCCAGGGAGACATTGACGCAGGCGCGATTCGTCTCGGTGTTCGGCACCGGTGTGGGAAAAGCCAGAGGCCTCCCGCGCCACAAGTATTGTTGCCGTGCTTGCCATTGAGCCGCGCCCCAACCGCTGCTGAGCACCAGCAGCACGCCGAGTGCGAAAAGCCAGGGAAAGCGTTTCATTGTGTGGGCTAGAGCGTCAACGTTTGCCCTTCTTGAGCCAAGAGCGTGTTGGGGAAGACGGCCTGAGCTTTCTGGAGCATCTTTTCCAGGTAGGCGTCATCGTGGCGGGGGCTGTGGTGGGTGAGCACCAGTTGGCGCACCTGCGCTTGGATCGCTACCTCGGTTGCCATGCGCCAGGTGCTGTGCCCCCAGCCTTGTCGCACCGGTTGCTCGTCGGCGTATTCGTGTTCGTCGTATTCCGAATCGTGGACGAGAACATCGGCCTGTTGTGTGAATCGGATCAACTTCTGATCTCCGCCGATGTATCCCTCCGTGTCGGTGGCGATGACGATGCTTTTCCCTTGGTAGGAGATGCGGTAGAACAAAATCCCGTTGCGGGGATGGTGGTAGCCGTGGCAGACGCGGATGCTCAGCGCGTGCGGGGGAAGTTCAGCCGGGGCTTTGCCGAGATGGTATAGCTGAGGGGTGGCGCAAGCTGCTTCGCTCACAATTAAGTCCCCGTGGTAGACCTCGTGAACTTTCCGCTGGCTGTACAGTTCTTCCAGCCCTAGGGGGAAGACGGGCGGAGACATCGCGCGGTTGAGCACCGATTCCAATTTTTCTTCCTTTAGCTTCGGCCCGTAGGTGAAGATGACGCCATCCGGGTGGCGCGTGGGGAAGAAGAACGGGAATCCCTGGGTGTGATCGTGGTGCGTGTGGGTGATGAGCAGGATCAGGCAGATTTTCCCGCCGGTAGCGCGGTATTCGGCGAGGATTTTCTCGCCCAGCCCGATGATGCCGGTGCCGCCGTCCACAATCACGCGATGCTTGCCGGCTTGAATCTCGAAGCAGGTTGTATTTCCACCGTATTTGATCGTCGTCGGGCCGGGCGTAGGATACCCGCCCCTTACCCCCCAAAAGGTTAGTCTAAATGTATCTGTGTTCATAATTTCCCTACTTGCGAGCTAAGCATCTTGTGAGTGGGATGCCTCAACCTCTGCGGAACGGACGTCCTAGGGCTGCGGGAGCGCGTCCTCGGATGAGGTTCTCCAGGCGTCGGCGGGTCGGCGGTGCGAACATTTCCAGGAATCGGTCGGTTAGGCCGCTGCTGGTCAAGGCCAGGAATAAAATCATCAGGGCAAAAGGTGCAGTGGAGAAGATTTGAGTCGGGACATTGACGAAAGCCGGATTCCTTTGCAGAACACTGCCCAGGGCCTTGAGTGCTCCGAAAAGGTATGCCCCTCCCGCGACTTTCCACGGGTCCCATCCGCCGAAGATGACGATTGCTAGCGCAATCCAGCCGTTACCGGCGGTATGGTTGTGGCTCCACCCCAATTTTACCACCAATGAATAGGTTGCGCCAGCAATGCCCACCATTGCCCCGCCGAGCAGTGTGTAAAGATAGCGTATGACGTTGACGTTGACGCCACGGGCGAAGGCGGATTCCGGTCGTTCGCCCACGCCGCGCAGTTTTAGGCCGGGCTGGGTCTTCGCCATCCACCACCAGGCCAAGAGGATCAGCACGTAGCTGCCGTAGACGGCCCAGTTGTGTTGGAAGAAGATCGGCCCGATGAGCGGGATCTTTCCCAGCACCGGAAGCGTGTATTGACCCAAGTAGGGGCCGGGCCGATTGACGTAGGGATTCCCCAGGAAGGAGCTGAGGTCGGCGGTGAGCATCGTCAGCACGAATCCCACGGCGACTTGTTCTTGTTCCAGTTCAATGCTGGCCACGGCGACGATGGCGGCGATGGCCGCGCCGATGAGGGCCGCCGTCAGGAAACCGAGCAGCACGCTGCCGGTGTTGAGAGCTACGGCAAACGCGGCCATGGCCGAAAGCAAGATCGTCCCATCGAGCGAGAGATTGATCACCCCGGATTTCTCGGTCAACGTTTCGCCTACCCCGGCGTAGATGAGCGGCGCGGCAGTAGCCACAATGGAAGCTAAGGTGTTAATAATGAACGGGTCCATAAGATACCTCCGAGCTTAGGAAGCTGATTTGTTCAGCCGTTTGCGCAGTCCCGCCCCCAGCAGGACGAAGAGCACTATTGCGCCCTCGAAGACGCCGCCTAGCGAGGCGTCCAACTGCATGTTGAGTTCCAGGCGCGGGCTGCCCACGCCGACGATGGCGAAGAACAGGGCTACCGCCGGTATCCAGATCGGGCGGAATCCGGCCAGCAGCACGACCAGCATCCCGGCGTAGCCGTATCCGCCGGAGATGCGGGGGATCAGCCGGTGGTAGATGGCGGTCGCTTGCAACGCTCCGGCTAATCCGGCCATCGCGCCGCAGAGGGTGAACGAGGAAAGCATGTGCCGTTGAGTGGGGATGCCTTGGAGCGCGGCAGCACGTATGTTTTTGCCCATCGCCCGCAGTTCCAGGCCGAAGCGAGTGCCTTTGAGCAGGAAGTAGGCGATCAGCAGGGCCACGATGGCCAATGCCACGGAGAGCAGCGAGAGGCGCGTGTTCCCCAGGCGCGGGACCCACGCCGCCGGCGGAAACGGCTCCGTGCCGGACATTGTCGCGCCGCGTGCCGGTTTCCAGGGGTTGAAGATCAGCCAGATGATGAAGGCCGTGGCGATGAAGTTCATCCCCAATCCGGCGAAGATCTCGTGGACGCGGGCGTACACGCGCAGCAAGCCGGTCAGCAGACCCCAGAACGCGCCGCCGATCAATCCCGCCAGCACGATCAGCGTGAGGAGCGGGACTTGCGGCAGGGCGATGTTGCGGGCAACCCAGGTGGCGAAGATCGCGCCCAGGATGATTTGCCCTTCCGCGCCGATGTTCCACAGACCGGCGGCGAATGTGAGGCTCATCCCCGCGCCGACCAATGCCAGCGGCACCCAGGCCATTGCTACGTCGGCCCACTTTTGCGGGCTTTCCAAGGCCCCGTTGAAGATTTCAAAGATCGGCTGTACCGCCGGCGCGCCCACCAAAACCGAGATGAGCGCGGTGAAGAGCAACGCGCTCACGATTGGCGCAAGTACCCATAAGATCGTGTTCAGTGTAGAGCGTTTCATTGTGCAGCCTCCTCGACGTGCTGCTTGCCGCCAATCTGATAGCCGAGTTCCTCGACCGTCAACTCGGTGGCCGGGTGGGGCGGGAACATTTGTCCGCTGAAGAACACCACAACCCGGTCGCTGTAGGTCATAATCTCGTCCAGATCGGCGGAGGTGAACAGGATGATGGTGCCGTGTTCACGCCGCTTGAGCAGTTGTTGCCACACCCAGGCCGCCGATTCGATATCCAGCCCGCGTGTGGGGTGTTCCAGGATCAAGATGCTCAGATCGTCCGGTTGCAGAGCCAGCAGGACTCGTTGTTGGTTGCCGCCGGAAAGGGACTCCACCGGCGTTTCGGGGCGGCCCTTGATGTTGTAGAAGTCGATCAGCTCGCTGACGTAACGCTGATTTTCTTCCCAGTCAATGAAGAACGGGGTTTCGCGGCGCAGCGGGAAATGTTCGGCGATGCTCAGGCCGCGCACCAGTCCCTCGTCAATGCGGTCGGCGGGCAGCAGGCTGATGCCCTGCGCCATAAAGTGGCGGTACGGCTTGCCGGTGAGATCGTGCCCGTCCAGGTGAATCCGCCCGCTCTTGGGACGGATCAGCCCCGCGATGGCCCGCAAGTAGAT
>WFQZ01000053.1 GCA_015486785.1 Thermoflexales bacterium | reverse complement strand
CTACGAAAGCCTGCGGCAGCGCGGCCCGCTGACGCTCACCTGCGGCTTGCCCTTGCAAGCGGCCTGGCGCACCAACCTGCTGGAAGAATCCCCCACCCCGCTGCCCGCCGACACGCACCACGTGCGGCTCGCCGTCACCCCCTACCAGATCGTCACCCTGCGCTTGCAACTTCAGCCCGCGCAACCTGCGCCTGAATGAGTATGCACATCTGCTTCATTGAAGACACGCCCCTGCACGGGGGAACACAAATTTGGGTCGTGGACGCAGTCCGCGAATTCCTGCGGCGCGGCGCGGACGTGACCTTGCTCGCACCGGCGGGAAGCTGGGTCACGGCGCAATGCTCCGCCACCGCAGCCCGCATCGTCACCTACGATTGGGACGCCGTCACCGCGCAAGACCGGGCCGCCCGTCGCACGTGGAGCGACGCCCTGGCCCCCGCCGACGTCGCACTCTGCACCGTCCACCCGCCACGCGCCGGATTCCACTGCGCCCGCTTCGCCGCCGCCTGCATCGCCGAGAGCCGCTTGCCCACCTGCCTAGTCACCAAAACCGGCACCATCGTCCCCAGCTACCGGCGCGAGTTCTACCTCCCCGACGAGCGGCTCTGCTCCGCCGTGATCACCATCACCGACTTCACCCGCCGCTACCTGCTGGAACATTACCACCTGCCGCCGGCGCGAGTGACGACCCTCTACCAAGGCGTAGACCTGCGCCGCTTCCGCGCCACGCCCGCCCTGCGGGAAGAAGCCCGCCGCCGTTACCCCGTGCCGCCCGGCGATGGGCCGGTGCTGGCCGTCGTCGGCTCGTTTGAGCCGCGCAAAGGGCAGACCATCTTGCTGGACGCCCTCAGCAGCCTGCCGGAAGCCCGTGCGCTCCTCGTGGGAGACGGCCCGGACAAACCCCGCTTGCAAGAGCACATCTCACGGCTAGGATTGGCCGACCGGGCCGCCCTCTTCCCTTTCACCACGCGCCCGGAGCTGATCTACGCGCGAGCCGATCTCACCGTGCTCCCCAGCCTCTACAAAGAGGGGCTGCCCAACGTGCTGTTGGAGTCTATGGCGATGGGCGTGCCGGTCATCGCTTCGCGCCTGGGCGGCGTACCGGAGATCGTCCGCCCCGGCGAAACCGGCGTGCTAGTGCCGCGCGGCGACGCCGCCGCCTTGGCCGAGGCCATCCGCCGCCTGTGGGAAGATCGGCGCACGTATGAGCGCGTGCGTCGGCAAGCGCAGCACTTGATGGCAACACACTTCAACCGCCGCGCACAGTTCGGAAAATTCTTAACCTTTCTAGGAGACTTATGAAAACCATCGGCATCTTTCATTACCAAGTCGGCCTGACCGACGGCGTTTCACTGGAGATCGAAAAATGGCAGCGCGTCCTGGAGGAAATGGGACACCAAGTCCACCTGTGCGCCGGTGATCTGGGCACAGCCCAAGGGACGCTCATCCCGGAGATGTACCACCATCGCGCCGACGCCGAGCGGCTCAACTACAACACCTTCACCGCGCTGCGGGACTACCCCAACGATGCCGCCTATCGGGAGGAACTGTACGCCCTTTCCGATGCCATTGAGCGGAAATTGCAGGACTTCATCACCGAAAAAGGGATTGACTTCCTCATCCCCCAAAATGTGTGGTCGGTGGCCGCCAATCCGGCGGTGAGCATCGCCCTGACCCACGTGATGCACGCGCGGCATCTGCCCGCGCTGGCGCACAACCACGACTTTTACTGGGAGCGCACCGGCCCGCTGGCCCTCACCTGCGCCACAGCGGTTGACCTGGCCGATGAGTACCTCCCACCCCACGACCCGTTGGCGCGGCACGTGGTGATCAACAGCCTGGCGCAAAAGAAGCTCCTGGCCCGCAAGGGCATCCACGCCGCCATCGTGCCCAACGTCTTTGACTTCGCCGGGGAAGGCTGGGAGCCGGACGAGTACAACCAGGATTTCCGCGCCCGCATCGGCCTGCGCCCCAACGACATTTTCATCCTGCAAGCGACGCGCATCGTGGCCCGCAAAGGGATTGAAATGGCGGTGGACTTTGTGCAAGCTCTCAACGAGCCGCAGCGACGCGCCACCCTGCACCGGCGCGGACGCTACGACGGCTTGCCCTTTGACGCGGACAGTCGCATCGTGCTGGTGCTGGCCGGATACGCCCAAGATGACCTCAGCGGCTACACCGAGCACCTCAAGGAAAAGATCGCCCGCGCCGGCATCGACGCGCTCTTCATTGAAGACCTCATCGGCGGGCGGCGGCAGACACGCGCGGGGCAGAAAGTCTACTCGCTCTGGGATAGCTACGTCTACGCCGATTTCGTCACCTACCCCAGCTTGTGGGAAGGCTGGGGCAACCAATTCTTGGAAGCCATCCGCGCCCGCCTGCCGATCCTGCTGTTTGAGTATCCGGTCTACCGGGCGGACATCGGCGACAAGGGCTTCCGGGTGGTCTCGCTGGGCAGCCGCGTCCAAGGGCGGGACGATCTGGGCCTGGTGCGGATCGCGCCGCAGCGCATTGAGCAAGCCGCCGACGAGGCCGTCGCGCTGCTCACCGACGCCGACTTGCGGCGGAAAACGGTGCAGCACAACTTTGACTTGGGTCGGCGGTACTACTCGCTGGAATCGCTGCGCGGCTATCTCGCGCCATTGATGCCCTAATCGGCGAGCGGACGATGAGCACGCAGGACTTTCGGTTGATGCGTCCCGACGATTGGACCCCCGTGCGGCTCGCGCCGGGACGCTACGGAAACGCGCAGCCCTTGCGTGGCTATCGGCGGGCGGACGGCACGGGCGGGAATCCGCTCTACCCGGCCACGCCCGGCGATTCTTTCGAGGCGCGGTTGGCGGAAACGATGCGCACCGTCCGCCGCAACTTCCCGGCAGTGACCACGGCGCGGTTTCACGTGCGCATGCCCTACCGTCCGCCGGATGAAACACGCCTGCCGCACACCTATCAACTGACGGACGCGCCGCGCCGCCTGAGCACCACCTCCGTCTCGGTGATCCTAGTCCCGCGCCAGGAAATCCGCGCCGCGAGCACCGGATTTTGCTTCCGAGGCACGCATCTGCCGCCCTTGCGTCGGCGATTGCGGGGCACGCCCTTCCACGGGCTGATCGGCAACCTGGGGTACTACATGACCGCCGAGCTGCTGAGCGGCAAATTCCCCTGGTCGCACAACGAACGCTACCCGCGCCATCCGCTGCCGGCGGTGTACGGCCACATCGGATTTCACCTCCACCGCAACGAGGCGGGCGCAAGCGAAAGCGGCATCCTGGGGGCGCACCCGGCCGCCGTCGCCGTGCGCGACGATGGGCAAGTGGCGATCATCCCGCGCCTGACGATCAGCGGCTACCGCATCACCATCGGGGCACACACCTTCCCCGTCCGGGCGATCAACGATCCCCAAGCGCAAGCCGAAGCGCAACTCTTCACGCCGGGGCTGTGGACGGCGGAGATCGCGGCGCACGAAGCGGATTGGCAAACTTACGCCCCCTATCTCCCGCTCCACGGGCGCACCAACCTGTTCCTCGCCAACGAGGGCGATGGACGCCATCCGCAGGAAAAAGTGATCGCCGTATGGGACGCGCCCGTGCCCCTGCCGGCGTTCGGAGCGGTGCTCTCGCTTGCCCCGCACTTGATGAGCCGGGCGGAAGCGCAACGCCACATCGGAGAGCGAGTTCACATCCAGCCCGCAGGCGGAAGCGACCTCAGCCGCTACACGCAACTTTTGGGCGGGCTGGTGCCGCTCGTGGACGAGCGCGGGCATCGCTACCTGGTGCGCACCCGCCAACAGTTGCTGAGCCGCTTGCGCGAGGACGGCGCGACCTCGCCGCTTTCCCGCAGCGGGCGCGAGAGCGACAACTTCGCGCCGGGGATACGAGAACCGGCGGGCGTGCTGCTCCAGACAGACGAGCGGATCGGCTGGGTGCTGTGCGACGGGCGGCACGAACTGAGCATCGGCGCCGACGTGAGCGATGTGGCGCACATCGTGCATCTGCTGGAGCAAGAAGGGGCGTTTGGCGGCCCGGTACGCGCCGCCGTCTTCCTCGACGGCGGTTCGGCGATGAAAACCTACGCCGTGCGCAACGATGGCCGCCGCCCGATCCTGCATCTGTTGAACCGCGTCGCCGCCGGAGCACGCAACGGCCCCGGCGAGGACGAGGACGGCCTAAACTTGTACAGCGTGCTGCGGCTCGCACTCAAAACCATCGCGGAGAGGTGACCTATGACCGACATCCTGATGCGCCATCCGGCGAATCCGATCTTACTGCCCGATCCCACCTCGGATTGGGAAAGCGTCAACGTCTTCAACCCGGCGGTGATCTACCACCACGGGTTGTTCCATATGCACTACCGCGCCCAAGGGCTGGATTGGATCAGCCGCATCGGGTACGCGGTGAGCGCGGACGGCGTGCATTGGAATCGGCTGCGCCGCCCGGTGCTGGAGCCGCACGATGCCGGCGATGCCCGTGGCGTGGAAGACCCACGGGTCGTAGAAATCGACGGCACTTTTTACATGACCTACACAGCCTACGGGAACACTCGCGCCGCCGGGACGAGCGGGCTGCCGATCCAGCCGATGATCGCCCGCAGCGACAACCTGATCACCTGGGAACGGATCGGGCCGCTGGTGCAGGGCGAAGACAACAAGGATCACGTGCTCTTCCCGCGCCGCGTGGGCGGGAAGTTCGTGGCGTTTCACCGCCGCCGCCCTCAAGTGTGGCTGGCCCGCAGCGCGGATTTGCGCACCTGGCCGGAAGCGGAAATGACGCCGCTCTTTGGCCCGCGCGAGGGAAACGGCTGGGATAGCAACAAGGTGGGGGCCAACGGGCCGCCCATCGAGACGGAGCACGGATGGTTGATGCTGTACCACGGCACGGACGAGCGCAACATCTACCGCTTCGGCGTCTGCCTGCTGGATCGGGACGATCCGCGCCGGGTGATCCGGCGGCCCCGCGAGCCGATCTTCGCGCCGCGCGAGTTGTGGGAGCTGCGGGGCGACGTGCCCAACGTGGTGTTTTCGTGCGCCAATCCGCCGGTGGGGGAAACGGTGTACGTCTACTACGGCGGCGGGGATCACGTCATCGGGCTGGCACGTGCGCCGCTGGCCGATCTGCTGACCTTCGCGTTGGAAGGTTGAGGCCTCCGATGAACGTTGAAGCACGAATCCACGCCCACTTGCAATTCTTGTACGGCGAGACGACGGGCCGTCGCACGGCAGAGCGGCTGTGGCAACGGCTGGCGTCATTCCGCCGCCGCCATCCTGAGTTGCGCCAGGCCCCGCCTCCGGCACAGCGGCTCACCGAGCGCGACAGCGTGTTGATCACCTACGGCGATCAGGTGCGCGAGCCGCACACGCCGCCGCTCCAGACGCTGGGGCGCGTGCTGCAACGCTACGCCCATCCGGCCATCTCCACCGTCCACCTGCTGCCCTTCTTCCCCTACTCCTCCGACGATGGCTTTTCGGTCATTGATTACACGCGCGTGAATCCCGCTTGGGGCACTTGGGACGACGTGGAAGCCATCGGGCGCGACTTCCGCTTGATGTTTGACGCGGTGATCAACCACATTTCGCGCCACAGCGCGTGGTTTCGCCGTTTCCAGGACGGCGATCCGGCCTTCGCCGGGGCCTTCATCACCGTGGACCCGGCCACAGACCTTTCGCAAGTGGTACGTCCTCGCGCTCTGCCGCTGCTGACGCGCGTCAGCACGGCGCAAGGGCCGCGCTGGGTGTGGACCACCTTCAGCGAGGATCAGATTGACCTCAACTACGGCGATCCCGCCGTGCTGCTGCGGGTGGTGGATGTGCTGCTGGCGTATGTGGCCCACGGGGCGGAGATCATCCGCCTGGATGCCATCGCCTACCTGTGGAAGAAGATCGGCACCTCGTGCATCCACCTGGAAGAAACGCACCGCGTGGTCAAACTGTTCCGCGCCATCTTCGATTGGGTGGCCCCCGGCGTGATGTTGATCACCGAGACGAACGTGCCGCACGAGGAAAACATCTCCTACTTCGGGCAGGGACACGACGAGGCGCAGTTGGTCTACCAGTTCCCCTTGCCGCCGCTGGTGCTGCACACCTTCATCCACGGGGATAGCCGCCGCCTGACTGATTGGGCCGCCGCGCTGCGTCCGCCGGCGGAAGGGACGACGTTCTTCAACTTCCTGGCCTCGCACGACGGGATCGGGGTGCGTCCGGTGGAGGGAATTTTGACCGCCGAGGAGACCTCCGCGCTGGTGGAGCGCACGTTGCGCCACGGGGGTTTTGTTTCCCACAAGGCCAATGCCGACGGCAGCGAGAGCGTGTACGAGTTGAACATTTCGTACTTTGACGCGCTTTCCGATCCCCAGAGCGAGGAGCCGCGCCCCCGTCAGGTGGCGCGATTTGTGGCCGCGCACGCGATTATGCTGGCGTTACAAGGCTTGCCCGCGATCTACGTCCACAGCCTCTTCGGCTCGCGCAGCGAACGGGCCGCCGTGGAGCGGACGGGGCAGAAGCGGGCGATCAACCGCGCCAAGTTCCACCGCGCCGAGTTGGAGACCGCGTTGGCCGATCCCGCCTCACTGCGGGCGCAGGTGTACCGCGCATTGCTTCATCTGCTGGAAGTGCGCCGTCATCATGCGGCTTTCCACCCGGACGCGCCGCAGATAGTCCACGATTGGGGCACGGGCCTCTTCGTGGTGGAGCGGCGCGGCGCAGGCGAGATCGTGCTCACGGTGGTCAACGTCAGCGAGCAGGCGCAGCCGCTCCCCGAACTCAGCGGCGGGCCGTGGCGCGATCTGCTGGGCACGGCCACGGGGAGCACACTCGCGCCCTTCCAGGTGATGTGGCTGGCTGCGGCTCGCGCTCAGCCCTGACGCAACACCAACGGCAGGAAGATCCGTCCGCGCACGCGGTGCAGCGTGGAGCTAAAGGACACGCGCATCACGCCGGCCCCCGTTCCCACCGAGAAGGTTTCGCGGGCCGGGAGATAATCCGGATGCGCGAAATCCACGTGGTACGTGCCCACGGCGACGGTGGCCGTGACCAGCCACGGTCGCCCCACGGGCGGTTGCACCGTCGAGGAGATGTGCAAGCCCGCGGTCTGCGAGACGACGCGGCCTTGCGCGTCCCGCCAGGCCAACGAGACATCGGGGAGCGGCAGCAGCACCGATTGATCATCGCCGTAGGCCGTAACCGAGAGAGCCACGGTGCGCGTAAGTTGCGCGGAGGAGAGTTCGGCGGTCTCAGGCCAAGGCTCCCAGTTGCCCACGCGGTCTCTGGCCCGCGCCCGGAAGTACCACAGGTGGTAAACCGTCCCCGATGGCATCGTGACGGCGGTGCGCGTGAGGCCGTAGGTTTCGCCCCACGAAGCAACGGTCGTCCAAGGGCCGAGCGGAGCCGGAGCACGCTGAAGTTCCTCGTACCAGTAGCCGGACAGCGCATCGGAAGCCCGCCAAGTCAGCGTGATCAGCGAGCCGGCGGCGTTCTGCGTCAGGCCGGTAAGCGTGGAGGTCGGCGGCACTGTGTCCGTCTGGATCAGCAGCAGCGGCGGGCCACCGACTTGCGCGCCGGAGGTGATGATCGGCGCGGCGGCCAAGGGCACGTGATAGAATCCGGCCACCGGCGCAAGGGTGCGGGTCACGCCGCGCACGTCCACCAAGGTCGCCTGGGGCACCAGGGCGGGGGCGGTGTAGGTGAGCGGCGACGTTCCGGCGTCCCAGAGCACATCCACCCGCCCGTGCGGCGTCCCCCAGAAAGTGATGCGCACCGGCGAGTTGAACGGCCCGGTCACTTGATTTTCACCGCGTAGGTAACGAGCGGCCACCTGATAAGCCACGTAAGCCGGGCGCAAGCTGTAGTCGTTGCGCGTGAGGCCGTATTTCAGGCTCATCGTGTCATCGTGGGCGCGGAAGAAGAAGAATTTATCCGCGCCCGCCGCGCGAGCTTCGGCGTAGGCGGCGATCACGAAGCTGGCGGCCTGATCG
>WFQZ01000052.1 GCA_015486785.1 Thermoflexales bacterium | reverse complement strand
CTACGTGGAGGAGACTCCTGGGGCGGTGGTTATCTTTGAGTTTCTGGAGCGGCACTGGCCTACCCTGGTCAACGGCATCGAGAGCAAGGTGATTCCCAAGACCAACAATACGGTGGAATTGGTCATCAGGCGGTTTGACCGGCACTACCAGAATTTCTGTGGCTTCGAAAGCATCGCGAGTGCTCAACTCTTCCTGGGAGTCTTTGAGAAGCTCTATCGCTTCACCCCCTTCTCGCAGGATGCTCAGCCCGAGATTCGGGGCAAGTGCCCGCTAGAGTTGGCCGGTTATGACATCAGCCAGGTGCCAATGGCTTCCCTTTGCGCCGGTCTGAGCGTCGCCTGGCCTTTGAAGACACCCCAGAATTATGTCCCAAACTCGTGACGCTCTCCAATATGGCCTTGTATCATGTAAACTCTGTATGTTATATTCGTAATCTTGATGAGACTCGTCCTGCAACACCAGAAGAAACCGTTAATCTTGTAGAAGAATGGCAATCAAAAAGGACCTAATATCGGGTTGCGGACGACTGCGCTTGCGCGCGTGTAATCAGCGGTACAACACGCCTTGGAGCTAGATTTTGGCGAGGTTAGCACCACGCACTCGCTGCACAGGCGAAGCCCAGGCCGTTACATGGAATTGCCGTGAGCATCACGCAATGGTAGTCATTTTGTAACGGCTCACAACAAGAGACGCGGAGCACGCGGAGGGAGAACTCCCGGCGATCCTTGTGCCGCATCTCCTTGCGCCTCATCACGGGCAGATTGCGCGGCTTGTCTCGCCAGCGCGTCGCACCGTTCATTGTTCGGGTCTCCGTTGTGCGCTTTGACCCACTTGAACGTCACGCGGTGCGTTTCGCACAGGCGCAGTAGTTCCTCCCACAGGTCCGGGTTGAGGGCTTTGTCCTTGGCGTTGCGCATCCAGCCGTGAGCACGCCAGCGTTCGGCCCAGCCTTTGGTCATCGCGTCCACCAGGTAGCGGGAATCACTGTACAAGGTGACTTCACAGGGATATTTGAGGGCTTGCAAGCCCTTGATGGCCGCCAGCAGTTCCATTCGGTTGTTGGTGGTGTGCGGAAATCCATCAGAAAGCTCTTTGCGATGCGCTCCGAATTGCAAGATCACCCCGTAGCCTCCCGGCCCAGGGTTGCCCAACGAGCTGCCATCGGTGTAAATGGTGACGTGCTTCATAAAATCCTCCCTCATCCAGTGGTCTCTCTGCACATCTATTTTACAATGAGCCGCACGGAGGTACAGATGTCACCTGGGCAAATGGCTGTTTTGTTCCTGCTCACGGCGTTCATCCACACGGTGAACACCGGCGCGTACGCGGCGCGATTGGCGGGTGTGCGCACCGGTCGCCCAACGCTGGCGCGCTCTCTTTACAATATGCTGGCCTTGAGTTCACGGGGCGCGAACGCGCTACTCGGCCCGTTGATCGCCAGCTTGACCGATCTGGCCGTGAACGGGCAGGATACGGCCCACTTGCTGACCGCCTATCGCGGGATGCTGGCGGCGGCCACGGTGGGGACGGCGGTCGCCGCCGCGCTGATTCCTTCGCTGAGCCGGGGGATCGCTCGCGGCATCGCTTCGTATGAGATGCGCCACTCGCTGCCGCACGTGGTGGTGCATGGCGTGACGGTGCGGGGTCTGTGGCGGGCGAGGGCCGTCTTGCGCCGTCCGTCCCTCGCCGCCGTGCGCGAATCCCGCCGCAGCCCCTTCCGCAAGCGATTCTTGCTCGCCAGCGTGACCGTCACGGCCTTGTACACGGTGACGAACTTCGCCACGATGTACGCCAGCGCACTGGTGCCGCAGGGCGTGCGCACCGCCGCGAGTTTATCGCCGCTGCTCACCGGATTGGGCGCACTGCTCACGATCTTCTTCATTGATCCGGTGGCCGCCATCGTGGTGGACGAGGCTCTGCGCGGCGAGCGTCCGCTGCGCGACGTGACCTACATCTCCATCTGGCAGATCGGCGCACGTTTGGTGGGGACGTTGGTGGCGCAAGTGCTCTTGGTGCCCACCGCCTGGAGCATCGCTTGGCTGACGGCCTGGCTGGTGAGCGCGAGGTGATATGAGTTTGACGATTGGGGTTTGCACGCTGCACTTGATCCTTCCGGGGGCGGGATCGTTGAAGCAGAAGCGCGGGCGGCTCAAGCCGTTGTTGCATCAACTGCGGCGGCGGTTCAACGTGGCGGCGGCGGAGGTGGGTGCGCAAGATGTGTGGCAGACGGCGGAAGTCGCCATCGTGGCCGTGGCGAACGATAGTGCCCACGTGTACGCGGTGTTGGAAAAGGCGGTGCATTGGGTGGAAGATACGGCCCGCGAAGTCCAAGTGTACGATTGGGAGGTGGAGTTGCGATGAAGGCACGATACGAGGGACGCGCGGTCGCCTTCGGCGCGGGGCTGGTCTCGCTGGGGCTGGAGCTTTCCGCCGGGCGGCTGCTGGCTCCCACGTTCGGCACGTCGGAGCTGGTGTGGTCGGCGATCATCGGGCTGATCTTGCTCTACCTGGCCGGGGGCTACACGCTGGGAGGCCGCTGGGCCGACCGCTCGCCCCGCGCGGAGACGCTCTACCTGCTGTTGGTCGCCGCCGGAACGGCGATCACGGCGGTGCCGTTCCTGGCGCAGCCACTTTTGCACTGGGCGAGGTACGGGATGGCGCAATGGGATTTGGGGCTGGTGGGCGGGCCGTTCGTGGTCGTGCTGCTGCTCTTCGCCCTGCCGGTCACGCTGCTGGCGTGCGTCTCGCCGTTCATCATCCGGCTGAGCGTGGCGAATGTGCATCACAGCGGGGCCGT
>WFQZ01000051.1 GCA_015486785.1 Thermoflexales bacterium | reverse complement strand
TCCCTCCGGCGATGGTGACGCCCCAGGTAAACGTCAACGGCGTGGCCGGGGTGACGATCCCGCGCCACGTCACGCGCTGCGGAGTGCAGTTCAACGGCGGGCGGCACGAACCTCCCACCAACCGCCAATTGAGCGGGAGCGGCGCACTGAAGACAACGGTCAAAGACTGCGGCGCGTCGTTGCGCAGCACCACCGTTTGCGTCGCGCCCTCCCCCGGCAGCACCACCGACCCGGCACTCGGCAGCGGCGCGGTCGGCGTGATCTGCCAGGAACTGCGCCCCAGCGGCGAAAGCCACCCCAAGCCGCGAGCTAACACCTCGGCCCGCGTGCCCAACGGCAAAGCCTCCAGCGGGAAGGCGTAGAACAACGACCGCCCGCGCGTGATGCTCGTCCGTCCCGTCACGGCAATCGGCTGACCGGCGGAGCCGCGAATCACCGGCGCGGCATCGGGGAACGGCTCCACGCTATCCGCCCAGTTGCGGAACGGGAAATCAAGCGTCACCGGCCCCCACACGCCCCCCGCCGCTTGATCGGCCACGCCGAAGGCCGCGCTCACGTCGTTTCCGTAGGTGGTGGTCATCACGCCCAACCGCGCCCGCAACGGCGTATCCCAGTGCAAATCGAGGAAGTCCTGCGATGAGAGCAGCAGCCGCCCGCCCGCATCGAGGTACGCCAGCAAATCCGTCTCCTCTTGGGGCGAGATCGGCTCGTACCAGTCGTAGGCCGTGAACCACACGACCAGCGGATATTGGCGCAGCGTCGTCAGCGGCGGCGAGGCACTCAGCGACGTGTCCCACTCGTCGAAGGGCACGCCAGCTTGCCGCAGCGCGGCGCGATACGCGCCCTCCATAGCGAACCAACGGTCATCGTCCACCAGCAGCACCGGCGAGGGAGCTTGCGTGGTCAACGTGATCGCCGCGTGCGCCTCGGAGTGCAACGATTGCGCGGTGAGCGTGAGCGTCTCGGCGGCGAATCGCGCGGCATCCGGCGGCACGGTCACGGCCACGGTGACGGTCGTCGCCGCGCACGGGGCCAACGTCACGCGCGTGGGGGTCAACGTGCTGCCCCAGCGGTGCGCGGAGAGGGCCAAGGTGAACGTCTCCGGTTGGCCGAGCACGCCGGTATGACGCAGGTACAAGGTATGAGTGAGCGTCGTCCCGGCCGGCGCGATCCGGCGGGCGGGCGTGAGGCGGTAGAACGCCGCGCCGAGGCTCGCCGGCGGCTGCGCCAGCCACGCCAGCGTGCGGGAAAGCACCTCGCGCCGCGCGGCAGCATCGGCGATGGCCTCGTAGCCGAAGGCGAAGAACGCCGCGCGATAGGTGACGCAACTTGACGCGCCCACGCCGCCCACCTTGCCGTTGTCATACGTCCAGAGGGGCGAAGCCAGCCACGGCGAAATCACCGTCACCGCATCGGGCGCGGATTGATTGTCCGCGCCGTCTCCGCCGTTCAGCGTCACCGTCACCCCGCGATACGGCCCCGCGCCCCGCAGCGACCACGCCGCCGCGTCATCTTCCGCCAAGCGCACGCCCAGTTGCTTGCGCAAGTACGGCAATCCGCCGCGTCCGTCGTAGTAAGCCACGTTCTGCCCGCTGAGGAACAGCCGCCCGCCCTGGCGCAGATACTCGCTCAGCACCTCTCCGGCCCCGGCGATGCCCGGCGATCCCAGCGGGGAACTCCACAGCAGTTGATCGTAAGTGCGCAGCGATGCGAGCGGCGGCACATCGCCGTAGCGGTGCTTGAGACGGACGGAATCGTAGGCGTAATGCAGGGCGTCCAAGGACTCGCGCCAGAATGATGCTTGACTTTGATAGTACCAGGCCCCGGCATCCAACAGCAGCAAGGTGGGCGCAGGCTCCAGGGTGAAGTTCTGCTCCGTGGGCGAACCGGCCACCGTGACCGAGGCCGTCAGCACGCGATAGCCGTCGCCCCGCGCCTCCAGCGTGTAGACACCGCGCGGCAGCGTCAGCGAGTAGGCCCCGGCGGCGGTCGGCGCGGTGCTCAGCGGCGTATTCAGCGGGCGGATCGTCACCGGGCGGGTGGGTGCGGCCCCGGAGCCGCGCACCAGCACCGCCCCTCGGATCACGCCGCGCGGCAGCAGCCCCAGGACGAAGTCCAGCCGCTGCGTGGTGTGATCGGGGGCGAAAATCCGCTGTTTGGTCTCCGGCTGATAGCCGAAAGCCGACGCGCTGATGTTGTAGGTGCCGGAGGTGAGGGCCAGCGTGTACACGCCCTGCGCATCGGCCCGCGCTTCCGCCGCGCGACCGGCGGGCAGCAGTGGCGTGGCGCGGATAAGGGCGTCGGCGAGGGGCGCGCCGGTGATATCCGACACGGTGCCGGTGAAGATCGCCGGGTGGAGCAGGTCCACCGCCGCCGCGAAGGCATCCACCAAGCCCCAGCCGCTCTCGTTGTTGGGGATCGTCGTGCTCAGCGGGCGGGCGGTGCCGGTGAGGATCGCGGTGAGGTGCGGCACACTCAGCGTGGGGCTGATGCCGCGCAGCAAGGCGGCGATGCCCACCACGTGCGGCGTGGCCATTGAAGTGCCGTCGGCCTCGCGGTAGATGCCGCCGGGGATCGCCGAGCGCACGTGGACGCCCGGCGCGACGATGGCGGGCTTGGTTTCCGCCCAGGGCGAGGGGCCGCGCGAGGAGAAGAAGGCGATGTCGTCATCCGGGTCGCTCGCGCCCACGGAAAAGACGCCCGGCAAGCTGGCCGGTGATCCCACCGTGTGCCGGGAGGGGCCGCTATTCCCCGCCGCGAAGATCGGCAAGATGCCGACGGCCATCAACTGCGCGATGTCTGCTTGGAAGGTGGTCAAGTAGCCGTTGTTGTTGCCCCAGGAGCAGTTGACCACGTCGGGGGCCAGCGCGGGATCGCCGTTGGGCGCGAGCAGCCATTGGAATCCGGCGTGCAACCACGAATCGTAGCCGCGCCCATCCCCCGAAAGCCCTTTGACCGCGATCCAGCGTGCGTCGGGGGCGACGCCCACCGTGCGCCCGGCCACCGTCCCCGCCACGTGCGTACCGTGTCCGTGGTCGTCGTAGGGATACACGCCCCCTTGCACCGCGTCAAACCACGAAGCGGCGTGATCGTAGAGGCCGTGCCCCAGATTGCCGCGATAGTTCGCCGCCAACTCCGGGTGCAGGTACGAGGTGCCGGTATCAAACAGGGCGACGACGGCCCCGGTGCCGGAGACGCCCAGCGTGGCCCACACCTCCGGCGCGCGGACGCGCTCAATGCCCCAAGGGCGGGTCGTCGCTGTGGTGACCGCCGTGGCGCCCCAAGGCGTGCTCGCTCCGCCGGAGCCGGGGATGGCGGGCGGCGGCGGCGGCAGATAGCGGCGGTAGTGATCCTGGCGCACTTCGGCCACGCCGGGCGCGGCGATCAGCCGGCGGATGAAGGCCGGGCGGGCCGTGATCGCTATGCCGTGGATGATCCACAGGTCACGGCGGGCCAACACCGCGCCGTGAGCCGTCGCCTCATCCAGGAGCGGGCGCAGCGCGGCCACATCGTGCTCGTACCGCCGACGCAATCCCGCCACCTGCGCCGCGCGGGAGTCCGTCGGGGGCGCGGCGGCACGCTGCGCCAGGATCACAATCACGTGCAACGGCTCGCCCCCGCCCAAAGCCAGAGCTTGCTGCACGGCAGGCTCCACCATCGCCGTGGGCGGCGCGACCTCAAACCACGCCGGTAAGACAGTCGGGGTCACAGTCGCCATCACGTAGGCGGGGCGGGGGAGCAAGGAGCACAGATATCCCATTACCAAGAGCCATCGCCGGAAACGCATCGCTAACTCCTTTCGGTTGGCACGCTTGAGAGGAACTACACGCTCTGAGTTTACACGCAGACGGGGAAAGAATCAACTGCGGGGGAGATAAGCTCACCGCGAGAGAGCACAGGTGCGACGCACTTTGGAAGTGCGTCGCACCTACGAACTCCCCGGCTGAAACCGGCTCAAGGTCAGGGAAGATAGCTCAAGGGCGGTTGGTCATCTTGGCCGAGGGAGCCAGGAAGCATTCACCGCAAGAGGCGCGGAGTACGCGGAGGGAAAAGATAATGTCTTCGGCAGGGAGACAATGAGTTCACAACAGCTTCTTTGACTTTTGAATGAAGGTGATCTAATATTTGGTTGCAGAATGATAACGGCTGTGCCGCGATAGTCCATTGCGGCGTCACTTGTACCGGGTTGCTGTGTAATGCACCAAAATGGGCGTATATACGGAAGGTTTCCGTATAACAACAGTTAGGCAGTCGAACGTAATCAGCCATTACATTAAAAATAGGAGAAAGAAATGGGATTGTTTCCTGATGTTAAACTTCTAGTTGTTAATGTTAACTTATCTTTTACTAATCGCACGAAGAAAGAACATAGAAAGATAATTAGAGAACAGGCATCATTATTCTTGCATGGCGCAACAGGTGCAGGGAAAACAACTATGCTTGAGCGAGCAACTGGTAAAAGTCCCGAAGATCTTAAGATGA
>WFQZ01000050.1 GCA_015486785.1 Thermoflexales bacterium | reverse complement strand
ACCTGGGGCTTGAGGTTGCGCCGCACCATCGGAGCCTGGAGCGTCAAAGGCTGGGGCAGCTTGGGGTCCTTGAGCGTCTCCCAGTGGAGGCGGTGGAAGTCGGGCGAGCCGGCGATCTCAAACGCCAGGTTCTCGACGCCCGATTGCAGGGCCGCCTTGTAGCGGGCGTAGGCGTCCGGGTCGGCGAAGACCTGCCGGAAAAGCGACTCGCCGTAAGCGGTGATGCTGTCCGCCGCCTCCTGGGCGCGGACGCCGTGGGTGAAAGGGAAGCGGAGGTGCCGTTCAAAGTACCACTCCAACCGCGCCTCCTCCTCCTCGCCGAACGGGTCGCTGATGGTGATGGGATACTGCTCGCCGTGGTCAAACACCAGAACGGCGTTCCCGCCGTCGCTCATCTGTTCACGAATGGTAATGTGGGTCATAAGGGTCTCCTTAGGTGTAAAGTTCAGTTCTCTCCGCGCCCTCGGCGTCTCTCGCGGTGAGCTGTGGCCTTAGATTTCTGAATCGGCGATGTTAAACTCCGCCTTGCTGTGTTTCACGATTTCTCTTATGAGTACACTGAGGTTGCCTGCCTCGGTGACCTCTTGCAGATATGTTAGCAATACCGGTATGTTGATGATTTCTTCTACACATTCCATATACCGCTTGACCACGGCTCGTACTGGATACTGTGTCCTGGCTTGCTCTGCGATGGCCTGTCTTATCTCGGTAACTCCCATATCAGTTTTCACCACAAACGTGATGGGGTATTTCTGCACCTTGTCGATGTCCAGGAAGTATTTCCTTACGTCCAGTGTCTCGGTTACTTGAAAGAACCGGCCAAGGGGACGCATCACAAAATCAATCCCTCCATCGTTAGCATTGGTGCGTCCGGTCTTGTAGAGTACCAGTCTTTCTTCTTCAATTTCGTCCATATTCCATCCCCAGAAGATAGACTGATCGCCGTAATAGGCCTTCAGAATTGCGAAGCTGATAATCTCAAAGAGCCGCGCGTCAACATTGGGACGCAGCAAGCCCATAATGAAATCCACCGCCTGCTCAGGGCTTTCCTCCGATGTTTGCTGCATTTTCGCACAGTCACGAATAAATGAGTTAAAGGACTCCTGTTTGGCATCTACGTAGGCATCGATTATTCTGAGTATCGCCTCTGCCAAATTGTACTCTTGTCCATCCATCTCAATCTTGAGCAAATGTTCGTTTATCCAATACCGATGCGTTTCCACATCGCGCAGCACGGGTTGGGTATCGGACATTGGGAAGTATCTTCTGAATTCCTGGTTGAGGCGATGATTGAGCGCGTGGTTCTGGAGTTTACTGCCGAAAGGTAGTTCCCTTTGTCGCTTGAAAAGGTCGGAAAACCTTGCGCCTTCCGCATCCTCGTAATCGCCGCTGAGGTGGAAACCTCGCCGCACATAGTCCTCGACCAGCACGTATAGGGCGTAGATATTTCCAAACGAGCCACGGGCCTTTGAACCACGAGCGGCTGAGACTGTTTTCACATTGAGGTATTGCAACAATTCACTTGTCTCGAATATGCGCTCAGACGCAGTGCCGAATTCTTCAGCTAAGATTTTCCTGATGACGGGTGTAAAACTGTGTTCTTTCATCTGGCTACACTCCAAGTTCTAATTGTGCCGGATTCGGCTTAGCTCTTCTGTAACCGAAGTTTTTCGAGGGTGGGGCGAGCCTCTCCCCGTTGTAGGTTGTCGTGATGCCAACCCGGCGCAGTCCGATTTTGACATATTCCTCTTGGATTTCTATCCCCACCGAGTTCCGTCCCAAGCGTTTAGCCACGGCGCAGGTTGTGAAGGTCCCCGCGAACGGGTCAAGCACGAGGTCGCCGGGATTGCTGCTGGCGGTGATAATCCGTTCAAGCAGGGACTCAGGTTTTTGTGAAGGATGCACTTCATACTCTGCCATGCGATAGCGCACGCGGGGAAAATACCAGACATTGCCGGGCACCTTGCGCGTGTGGTAAGGCTCTGGCGGATCTTTGCGGTAATCAACGAGTTTCCTCACTGCGCCGGTTTTCGCTTCAATGAGAATCTGTTGTGCATTGAAGGTGTAATTTCGCGGGTCTTTTACGCAGTGCAGGATCGGCTCATACAAGGACCCGAAGTACTTTTTGGCCTGAACACCAGAGCTATCATAGTGCCAAACTATTCGGGAAAGAATCGTAACTTTGTCCCGCAGGTACAAGTCAATGTAAGGCATGCTCTGGGTGCTGGCCATGATGTACATAGTGCCGGTTGGACTTAGTTTCTGCGTACAAAGGTCTAGCCACTGTTGGCACCATTCAATGTAGGCTCTGTCTGAGGGCCACTTATCAACGAAGCCCGCGAAATGTTTTCCGATGTTGTACGGCGGATCCGCGAAAATTAGGTCTATGGTTCCGTCCGGTAGCGTCGGCAGGACTTTTAGAGCGTCCCCGTGATAAATAGTGTGTCCACCTAAGGCGTATTTTCTAAAGTTCACATTTTTCATACGGTGTACCTCCACGCTGAAAGTATACACGGGAGCATTGAAATTGTTAAACCTGCGCTCCGGCCTTGCGGGTAATCCTGGTATAATTTTGCCTTATGAAAACGAAGCGCGGATTTCATTTGTGCTACGCGGGCTTGTTCGCCGTGATGATGTTGGTGGGCTTCACGCTGGCGGCCTCCGCCGACTCGCTGCCGGCAATAGACGCGCCTCGCTACTTGCACGGCGTGGGGATCCTCGCGCCGAGGCAGACGGCGGAGCAGGAAGCCATCTGTGCGCGGATCGCTTGGCAGCAAGCGCATCCGCCGCTGCTCCAAAATCGCGTGCTGGTGGGACTCTACGGCACGACCGGGCCGGGGCTGGGCATCCTGGGGACGCAGGACCCCACCGCCACGGTCAAGCTGGTGCAGGCGCAAGCCGCTGCCTATCAATCGCTGCTCACCGGCACGCAGGTCACGCCGTTGTTCCACATGGTCGCGGTGATCGCCGATGCCAAGCCCGGCGAGGACGGCGACTACAGCCATCGGGTGAAGCTGGCCTCGCTTCAGCGATGGATTGATGTGGCCCGCAGGAACAACGTGTGGTGCGTGCTGGATATTCAGACCGGCCACAGCCCGCTCACCGCCGAACTGGCGTATGTCGCGCCGTTGCTGCGCCAACCTCACGTGCATTTGGCCATTGACCCGGAGTTTATGATGTCGGATACCACTTGGGTGCCGGGGCAGCACATCGGCTTTATGGACGGGGACACGCTCAACCAAGCGCAATCCTGGCTCAACGAGATCGCCTCGCAGAGCGGCGAGCGCAAGTTGCTGATCATTCATCAGTTTGACGACCGCATGTTTGGCGGCAAGCCGCGCATCCAACATTACCCGTTGGTGGAGCTGGTCTGGGATGCCGACGGTTTCGGCGGCCCGTCGCCCAAAATTGACGACTATCTCCAATACGCGGCGGAGCCGGGCTTCCAGTACGGGGGATTTAAGCTGTTCTACAAGTACGACCGTCCGTTGATGTCCCCGGCGCAAGTGCTGCGCCTGCATCCGCAGCCGGTGTTTGTGATCTATCAGTGAGGCAGCATGACCCAGTGGCGGACGACGATCCAGGATTTAATCGCCCATAGCCCGGCCCAAGCGGTGGTGTACACGCGCCACCGCTGGCTTTTGAGCCTGGTGCTGCTGGCCCTGGGCGGACTGGCCGGGTGGGGCGGCGGCTGGCTGATCGCCAAGATCGGCCCGCTGTTCACGGTGCTGCTGACGCTGGCCGTCGGTTACGCCGTGTGGGCGGTGCTGGATATCCGCGTGGCCTATCTCGGCGTGATCGGCGTGATCACGCTGCTGCCGTTTGCCTCGCTGCCCTACAAAATCGGCTTCAAGCCCACGTTCCTGGACCTGGTGCTGGGGGTGTTGTTTCTTTCGTGGCTGGGGCCGTATCTGCTGGGCGAAAAGCGCACCTTCAAGATCACGACCGTCGGCGTGCCGGTGCTGGCCTTCGCCCTGCTGGCCGTGCTCACATTCGTCGCCGGCGTGATGCGCAGCTCGCTCAACAGTTACTTGCTGCGGCACTTCGCCGAGATTCTGTTGGCGATCTTCATCTTCTACCTGGTGGTCAACTCCACCCAAGAGGCGGCGTTGCTGGAGACAGTCGTCCGCTGGCTGATCCTGGGTGCCGTGGCGGCGGCGGTGCTGGGCATCGTGCTCTACCTGCTGCCGGATCGCCTGGCGATCCAACTGCTCTCCGCGCTGGGGCGCGTCGGCTATCCCACCGGATCGGGCGTGCTGCGCTACATCCGCGACGATCCTTCCCTGATGAAGCGGGCCACCTCTACCTCGGTGGACCCCAACGTGCTGGGGAGTCTGCTCAACGTGACCTTATCGCTCACCTTGCCGCAGCTTTTCGCCAAACGCCCGCTCTTTCCCCGCTGGCTGACGGCGGGCTTCTTCGCCGTGATGAGCGTCGCGCTGGGGCTGACCGTTTCCCGTGGCTCGGCCATCGGGTTTGCGGTGGCGGCGTTGGTCATTGCCGTGGCCCGCTACCGGCAGATGCTCCCCTGGATCGGCGGGGCGGTGCTGCTGCTGGCGATGCTGCCGTGGACGCAAGCCTACGTGGCGCACTTCATCGCCGGGCTGCAAGGACACGATCTTTCCACCCAAATGAGATTCGGCGAGTACAAGGACGCGCTGCGGCTGATCCGCCGCTATCCGGTGCTGGGCGTGGGCTTCACCGGCGCGCCCGATATTGACATCTACGTGGGCGTGGCCGACGTGTACATGATGATCGCCGAGCAAATGGGGCTGCTGGGGCTGACCGTCTTCCTGCTCGCCGTGGGGACGCTGCTGGTGCGTTTCTGGCAGCGGCGCACGTTGATGCGCTCCCGTCCCGACCTGGAGCCGTTGTGGTACGGCGTCCACGCGGCGGTCATCGGCGGGCTGGTCGGCGGGATTTTTGACCGCTACTTCTTCAGCCTCGACTTCCCGCACTCGGTGACGTTGTTCTGGATCATCCTAGGGTTGGCCGTCGCCGCCGAGGAGTTAAGTTCCCCGGATGAACGTAGTATAATGGCAGTCAATCATTCGCCCACATCCTAACCGAGGTGCCATGCCGATTCTTAACCCTGATACCCTGGAATTTATCAGCCGCAGTCCCCAGCAGACCCGTCGCCTGGGCGCACGATTGGGGGCGCACTTGGCCGCCGGAGACGTGATCACGCTGGCCGGATCGCTGGGCACCGGCAAGACCGTGCTGGCGCAAGGCATCGGGCAAGGGTGGGGCGCGTCCACGCGGCTGATCAGCCCGACTTTTGTGTTGATCCGCCGCCACGAACGGATGCAAGATCGCACCTACCTCTATCACATTGACTTGTATCGGCTGCAAGCGGAGGCCGAAGTGGTGGGGCTGGGGCTGGAGGAGTTGTTGGGTGCTGAGGACGCGGCCTGTGTGGT
>WFQZ01000049.1 GCA_015486785.1 Thermoflexales bacterium | reverse complement strand
GTTGCGATCTCCAGGGACATCTTGCTCGTGCTGGATGTCTCCGGCTCAATGGAAGGCGAGAAATTGCAACAAGCCAAGGAGGCTCTGGGATACGTACTGCGGCATCTCAACCCGGAGGACCGCTTCGATGTGATCGCCTTCAACAGCGAAGTGCGCTCGTTCAATGGCTCGCTGCTCCCCGGCAAAGACGCCTCCCAAGCAGAATCTTGGGTCAACCGCTTGGAGTCGCTCGGCGGCACGAACATCTACCAAGCCCTCTCTACCGCCCTCGGCGAGGTCTCAACCCAACGGCCAACGGTGCTGATCTTCTTGACCGATGGGCTACCTACGGCGGGCATCACCGATGAAAACACGCTGCTCAAGCTGATCGACCAAGAAACGCCGGAGAATGTCCGCATCTTCCCCTTCGGCGTTGGCTACGACGTGAACACATTGTTTCTGGATCAACTGGCACAGGATCATCGCGGACAGTCGGCCTACGTTGAACCACACCAGCGGATCGACGAGCAAGTTTCCGCCTTCTATGCCAAAATCCAAAGTCCGGTGCTCACCGACATCACGCTGGATTTTGGGGACGTGAAGACATACGATGTGTATCCACAGCCTCTGCCGGACCTGTACGCCGGCTCGCAACTGATCGTGGCCGGACGTTACGCCGGACGCGGGGCGCAAACGCTCTTGCTTCGGGGCACGATTGATGGGGAACCGCAACAGTACCGCTATCAAGTGGATTTCTCGTCTGCAGGGGACACGGAATTCATCCCGCGCTTGTGGGCCGCCCGCAAGATCGGCTATCTGCTGACCCAGATCCGCTTGCACGGGGAAAACAAGGAATGGGTTGACGCCGTGACCACGCTGAGCTTGCGCTATGGGATCATCACCCCCTACACCTCGTTCCTGATTGAGGAACAAGAGCAAGCCCTATCTTCGGAAGGACGGGCGCAGGCCGCCGATCAATTCTCCCAGAGTGCGCCTGAGGCAGCCGTGGGCGCAGAGGCCGTCGAGGATTCCAAGCTCCGCACAAACCTGGGGAATGCACAAGCTCCGCCGGTGGCTGCGACAATGGTCCCGCCCGCCGAGATCGCCCCCGGACAAGAAGCCGCGTCCGCTTCCGCCATCCGCTACGCGGGGGGAAAGACTTTCCTGTGTACCCCGCAAGCCTGCACCGATACCGAGTTCGTGCCCGATCAGATGAAAGCGCAAGATGTGGCGTTTATGTCGGATTTGTACCGCACGCTTTTGAGTGAGCACCCGGAATGGGCGGCCTACTTCTCCCTGGCCCACTCGGTGACCTTCGTGGCCGCCGACGGACAAGCGTACCGCTTCCAAATCGCAGGGGAGCCAGACGTTCTCACCCAAGGAAGCACGGCTACGCCGCCCGCCACGCATCCGCCTGAGCCGACGAGCACGGAGGCACCCACCGCCACGACGCCCCACACACCCAGCCCTTGCCCCGCGCCCTTGACTCTGGCAATGGGGGCGTTGGCCCTCGTGTGGATCGGCCAGAAGAGCCGCAAAATGTAGCCGGAACGAAACACGGCGTGAGGATTTGCCTCACGCCGTGTTTTTAATGCCCCAAGTTATGCGCGGGTGGACTGCTTCACAACGATGCTCCCCACCGGCACGCCCAAGTCGCGGGCGATGACCTCGCATTTGACCTGCAACAGACAAAACACCTTCGGCCCGGCCTCGCTGAGCGTCTCGTAATTGCCCTGCCCCTTGGCGATGATCAACGGCGCGGCCTCATAAGCCTCGCGGAAAGAGTCCGAACACAGCGAGAGGATCGTCCCCGCCGCATCGGCCCCGGTGTCGATCAACGTAGCCACCTCATCCAGACCGGCGGCCAACGCATCCTCCAAGGTCGCATCGTTGAGCACCGGCCCGCCTTTGACGGCGTAGATCACCGGCAGCGGCAGCACCTCAATCAACAACCGGTCGAAGACCGTTTCCCCGGCATTGTCCCCCAAGTAGAGCAAATGATCGGCCTGGGACAGAGCCTCACGCAACTTTTCGCGATCATCCAGCGCGTAGGGCTGATGCAAGACGCGCTCAACCGTCTCCCAAAGGTCATACGACTCTCGTGCCCCGAAGTCAATGATATTCCCGGCAATGCTCAACCGAATCGCCGTATCCAGCGGATCGTCAGCCTGCTCCACCAACGCCTTCAGCCGAGGATAAATCGCCAAGGCCTGACGGGTGCTCTCCTCCTTGGCCTGACGGTACGGATCGGCCACGCCGGATTCCGCCCGCACCATCCGATGCACCTGATGAGCGACCTCCGGCGGCGTGGCGCCGGGCGGCAACGATTTGAGCGTATCCAGCACCCGCCGCAACACGGCAAGTTGACGGGCTTCCCCCACGCCCGCACGCCGGGACGCACTCAATGCCTGACGCAGGAAACAAGGATAACAATCGAGGTACGTTTTCATCCGCGCCTCCTACAGCAAGGCCAGCAACTCCGCCGGCGGAACGTCAAAGCGAATCACGTGCCGCCGCGCCTCACGCAAGGCGTGATAGTCCCCCAAAGCCTGCGCCTGCTTGAGGACCTCAAAACTCAATGCCGACGCCGGCTTCCCCGGCTCGTCGGGGATCGCGGCGTCGCGTGGCGCGGGGACAACGATCTGTATGAAGTGCCCGTTGCCGGAATCTCCCTTGTGCAACTGCCCCGTCGAGTGCAAGAAGCGCGGGCCATAGCCAACCGTCACCGCCACGCTTGTGTGATCTCGCAGCGAGCGACGCAATTGCTGCAAAGCAGCATCGTTCTCGACGGTAGGCGTGAGGTACGCTTGAATGGCAATGTACTCACCTTCCCGCACCTGCGCGAGGAACAAAGCCATCGTCTCCGGCGTCGGCGCGGCAAACGGCTCAGACGGCAACGAGCCTTGCTCACGATAGGCCGCGATCATCTTCCGCGCCAGGACTTTGGCCGCCTCCACGTTCGGCTGATCGAACGGCTGGATGTGCATCAAATGCCCTGCCACCGCCGTTGCAAACTCCCACAGGAAAAACAGCCCGCCCAGATCATAGCGGTCGCGCAGACGCATGCCGATCTGATAGAATCCCGCCTCACGCAATGCGTCCAGCGGCTCGATGGAGACCACATCGCCCTCCAGCCGGATTTCCACAAACACGCGATCCCGCCCGTAATGCTGCGGCGCATCAAGCGGCTCGCCCACCACCGGCAAAATGCCCCGCCCATCCTTGCCCGTGCTTTCGGCGATCAACTGCTCCACCCAATCGCCAAACGGCGCGACGGACGGCGAAATGACAAAGGTGAGCTTATCGCGCCCCTTCAGGGCCAGCAATCCCAGGATCGCACCCAGCCACACGCCGTAATTCTCTTCCGCAGGCAACTCCGGCCCGCACGCCTTCGCCATCTCAGCGGCGCGAACCAGCAGCTCATTGACATCCAGCCCCATCAACCCCGCCGGCACCAAGCCGAAGTAGGTGAGCACGGAAAACCGCCCGCCCACATTGGGATCGTTGCGGAAAATCTGCCGGAAGTTCAACTGCTGCGCGGTTGCTTCCAGCGGACTGCCGGGGTCGGTGATCGCCACGAAGTGCCGCCCGACCACCTGCGCCCCCACCTGCGCCAGCACCCGGTTGTAGAAGAACTTGAAGAAGGACAGTGTTTCCGCCGTGCCGCCGGACTTAGTCGCCACGATGAACACCGTCCGACGCTCCTCGATCTGCTCCGCGAGGCTCAAAACCGCCTCTGGATCGGTGCTATCCAGCACCAGCAGCCGCAAACCCTCGTCCGTCGGCTTGAAAACACGGCGGAACATATCCGGAGCCAGGCTTGACCCGCCCATCCCCAGCAACACCGCCGTATCAATCCCCTCCCCGCGCAAATCCGCACGCAACGACGCGATCTCCGCGACATGGGAGCGCATCTCACGGAAACTCTCCAGCCAGCCTAAACGATTCGTAATCTCCGTGGGATCGGACTTCCAAACCGTGTAATCACGCGCCCAAATGCGCTCGGCGATGTGTTGCGCGTCCAGATCATACAACACCGATTCCAAAGACTCCGCATAACGCCCCAAGTCAGCAATTGGCTTATTCATTTTTGCCTCCACCTTCACGCCGTAGGATCGGCGTATCCACAAAGTGATATCGCCCCCGGCCCGGTATGCACTCCCAGCACCGGAGACACAATCTGGAAGATCAACTCCACCGGATGATATTCCTGCTGCACTCGCTCCGCCAGCATCCGCGCCTCTTCCTCGGCGTCGTTATGCAGCACCGCGATACGCAACGGCAACGACGTATCCACCTGAGCGAAGAAATCCCGATACAGCGCGGAAATCGCCCGTTTGCGGGTGCGCGTCGAGCGGCCCGCCTCCACACGCCCGCTTTCGTGATCCACGTAAATCTGCGGCTTGATGTTGAGGAGCGTCCCGATGAAACGAGTCGCCCCGCCGATCCGCCCGCCCTTGTGCAGATAACGCAGCGTATCCAGCGAGATGAGATACACCAACCGCTTCCGCACCTCGTCCGCTGCCGCGAGCATCGCTTGAGCGTCTCCGCCCTGCTCACGGACGCGGGCCGCTGCCAGCACCTGCCAGCCCAGCCCCATAGAGTTCGTGCGGCCATCGTGCACATGCACCGGGAGTTCACACATATCCCCGGCCTGCTGCGCCGCAAGGATCGTCCCGCTCATCGCGCTGCTGATGGTGACGACCATAATCTCCTCCGCGCCCTGCTCCCGGGCCGCAGTGAAAGCATCCAAGAAATCCTGGGGAGTGGGCTGGGAGGTAGTCGGGATGGAGGAAGAAGCTCGCAAGCGGCGGTAGAACTCACGCGGCATAATGTCCACCCGCTCCCGCATAACCTCACCATCCCACACAACATAGAGAGGCACAACGGTAATGTCGTATTGGCGGAGCAACTCCGCCGGCAGATCACAAGTGCTATCCGTCATCAACGCTATGCGGTGCTTTGCCATTTCCATCTCCTTCTTGAACTAAGCAGAAGAGAATCGCTCCATCCTTCCCAATGAAACGGAAAACAGCGGTCGGAGGGCTTTGACCGCTGTTTTCCCCCGTGGCGGAGAGAGTGGGATTCGAACCCACGGTAGCCTTGCGGCTACAACGGTTTTCGAGACCGTCCCAATCGGCCACTCTGGCATCTCTCCACAATGACGCAAACATTATACCATACCGGATAGACGATCAACCGGCACCAACGTAGCCGGATTGGTCTCCACAATCAAAGCCTCGCACTGCCCCGCCGAAAGCTCCCGCAGCGCGGATTGAAAGCCCTCAAATTCATCCACCGGGAAGCGGGCCGTGAGCGTCACGTCCCCGGCGAAGCTCTGATCCTCCAGCACCCCGCGATGCGCCGCGATCATCTGCCGCACCCGCTCAAAGAGCGCGTAAGGCACGGCGATCATCACCGTGTGCGTGGGCCGCTTCTCCGCCAACGGCAGCTCGCGCAGCACCGCCCGCACCGCCTCGCTATACGCCCGCACCAAGCCACCGGTGCCCAACTTCGTCCCACCGAAGTAGCGCGTCACCACCGCCGCCACATCCCCCAGGCCGCTCCCCTGAAGCACCGCCAGCGCGGGGCGTCCCGCCGTGCCCGAAGGCTCGCCATCATCGCTGCAATGCGCGATCTGCCGCGTGCCATGGCCGATGATGAACAGCGGCACATTGTGCGTCGCATCCCGAAACTCGGCCTTGATGCGGGCAATGAACGCCTTGGCCTCATCCACGGTGAAGGCCGGCCCCGCCGTGGTGATAAAACGCGAGTTCACCACCCGAATCTCCACCCGCGTCTCGCGGGCCGGCACAAGCTGCGGATCGCTCACGGCTCCACCTCCGGCGTGGGGGTGGGGGTCGGCGTCGGCGTCGCCGGCAACAGCCGATCCACGTAAACCAACTGCCCATCCCGCACCTGGACAATCGTCACCGGCTTGATGGGGTTGTGCTGGGCATCGAAACGCACTTCGCCGGTGACGGTGTTGAACGTAGCCTTTTCCATCGTTTGCGCCACCGCGTAAGGCTCACGCGAGCCGCTCTCCTGAATCGCCGTGAAGAGCATGTTGGCCGCATCGTAGCCCAGCGTAGCCAAGGCCCCCGGCGTCACCAGATACCGGCTGGAGTAGAGCTGATTCCACTGCTGCACCACATCCCGGGGATCGTCCGGCGCGTAATGCGTGGTGAAGTAACAACCGCCCATCCGCGCCGCCTCCAACTGCGGCGAATCCCAGCCGTCACTACCGATGATCCGCGCATTGATGCCGTAAGAACGCACCTGAGGCACCAGCTCATTCATCACATTGTAGTACCCCGGCAGATAAAGCACGTCCGGGGACGCATCCCGCACATCCGCAAGCACATCAAAGAAAGTGTGGCTCTCGCGATCATACGTCGCCCGCAGCTTGATCTTGCCGTCTTCGGCTTGGAACGAGTCGGCAAAAGCATCGGCCAGTGCCTTGCCGTAAGGACTGCCCTTAGCCGTGAGGATGACCGCACTTTCCGCATCCAGCCGATGCAGCGCGAACTGCGCCGCCACGATCCCTTGGGTCGGATCGGCAAACGGAGCACGAAACACCAACGGGCGCACATTCCCCTCGTCATCCAGCGTCAAATCGAGCTGCACCGAGGCCGGGCTGATCTGCAACAAGCCGTACTTCATCGCCACCCGCGCCGTCCGCTCCGACACATCGCCGCACACCCCGCCGATGACAAACTGGAGTTGCGTTTCCTCAATGGCCGCCAGCAGCGCATCTTGCGCCGTCGCCGGATCGCACCGACTATCCAGCAACACGATCTCCACCGGCTGCCCCAAAATCCCCCCGCGCTGATTCCACCCCTCAACGGCCAACACCACGCCGTTGTGCATCCGCTGCCCCAGCGATTGGAAATCCCCGCTAAACGGCCCGATCACGCCCACCTTCAACGGCTCAGCCGCCTGCTTCCCATCCCCGCCACGGCAAGCCGTCAACAGCACGGAAAACAGCAGGATCGCCGCCAGCCACTTAGTGCATCTCACGAAGATATACCTCCGCCAGCTTCTGCACCTCGTCGAAAGACACCGGATAGCGATGCACCGTGTGATCCCAAGAGCTGGAAGCCAGAAACTTGCCATCGGGGCTGAAGGACAAGTCCCACACCACGTCGGTATGCGCGTCATTATCGGCGATGAGCCGGGGCGGATGAGCGTTCAAGTCCCACAACCGCACGTGTCCATCCCGCGCCCCGGTCGCCAGATACCGCCCGTTCGGGCTGAACAACGCCTTGTACACGTAGCCGGGATGCTCAAGCCGCGCCACCGTGGTAAAAGTTCGCGTATCCCAGAGCAAGGCCGTGTTATCAAATCCGCCGGTCGCCAGAAACAGCCCGTCGGGGCTGAAGGCCGTCGTCAGCAAGTAACTCGTGTGCGTGTGATCGTCGCCGAAAGCCGGTTCGGCGGAAAACGGCTCCCCGGCAGCGGAAGTCACCCGCCAAACCTGGATGCGTCCCACGGGAACGCCGCGATAGGCCGCGTACCCCACGGCGATCCACCGCCCATCGGGGCTGTAATCCAACGACCACGCCTCGCCGGGGCGGGCTTTATCGGGGACGTGCAGCTCGGAGACCACCTGCCACGTCGCCGTATCCCACACCAGCACCCGTTGATCGTCGGACGCGGAAACCATGTAGCGATCATCCGGGCTAAACGCCACGCCGTTCACGCCACCCCGATGCTCCTTGAGATCGGCGAGCACCTCGTAAGTGTTCCCGTCGCGCACCACGATGTCGCCGGAGGCATGGCACGAGACCAAAAACTGCCCTCCGTGGCTGTAACTCAAGTTCCAAGCCTTCCCCTTCACCGGCGGAGCCAGCACGCGGATGAGCTGCCCTTGTGCCACATCCCAAACGCGGATCACGCCGCCGTTGTCATTCGCCACCAAGCGCGTCCCGTCGGGGCTGTAAGCCACGCCGCGCAGCAGCTCTTCTCCGCCGGTGAGCGTCGAAATCCCCAGCCGCGCCGGGAACTTCAAATCCCAGATGCGCAAGCTGTTGTCGCCCGATCCGGCGGCCACGTATGAGCCATCAGGACTGACGGCCAGGCTCAAGATCAAGCTCTTGGGGCCGGTCAACATGTGGATGTTTCGGGAATTGCGGGCGGCGATGTCCCACACGCGCACCGAATTATCGCGCGAGCCGGAGAAAAGCCACGTTCCATCGGGCGAAAAAGCCAGCCTCGTCACCTGGGCCGTATGCCCCACCAGCGTGAGCATCTCCGCGCCGCTCCGCAAATCCCACAAGCGGATCGTGCGATCATCCGAAGCAGAAGCCAACAGCGGCTCGGTGGGACTGAAAGCCACCGCCCGCACCGCCCCGCTGTGCCCGGCGAGCGTGAGCACTTGCGTGGTCGTGATCCCGCCGGGCACGGAATCCAGCCGCCACACGCGCACCAAGCCATCATAAGATGCCGCCGCCAGGTACGTGCCGCCGCTGGCGACCCGCGCACAAGCCAGATCAACGATCCGCTGCGGAAACACCCCCAAGGTGATCGCCGGGCGCGGGCCGAAGGTGCCATCCGTGCCCCGCTTCCACAACCGAATAACCCCGCTGCGATCCCCGTAGCGGTCGTGAAATTCGCCGTCGTAATCCCCGCCCGCCGCCAGGTAACGTCCCTGGGGACAGATCGCCAGACTGTACACCTCATCGTAAACCGTGATCGGGGTAGTCACTTGCAGCCACTGCCGCCACACGCCCCGCCCCGCGTCCCAAACGCCGATCACGCCGCCTTGCGAGGTCAGATCGGATATTCCCTGAGCGACCAGCGGCACACGATCCTCGTCCGCGTTGGCTTCCCGCCCGTTATCGCCGGCGACGAACAACGTTTGCCCGTCGGGGCTGACCGCCAGCGACCACACAGAGCCGCCCCGGAAAGGCCACGGGAGGAGCGTGCGCGTTTGCGCCGCCGTATCCCATATCCCCACGCCCAAGCTGGCGTAATCGCTGTACAAGGTGCGGCCATCCGGGCTGTAGACCAACGCCTGCACCTGGTCCGGCTGATCGGCATGCACCGCCGCCGGATACACATCCAGCAAGGACTGGCGCAAAGCGATCTGCGCGTCTACCGTGTCCACCTGGCCCAGCAGCGGCTGCCCCCAGAGAATCTGGAGCGTCTCGCCGAGATTGGAAGGACGCGCCCCCAGCCACGCCGCGCGGATGCTGCCCCGCCGATCCCGTTCGCGCCACTCGCGGGACTCGGCGGCCAATTGCCGGGCGCGAGCCGTCAGCGAGCTGCGCACCGCCATCCACGCCAGCAGCGTGACCACCACCAGCACCGCCGATCCGATGGCCACGCCCAACAACTGCAAACGCCGCCGCCGTGCCTCCTGCTGCGCTTGCGCCTCACCGGCCTCAATGAAGCGCACTTCGTAATCCTCCGCCTCATCTGGATGCTCCGTCACCCATTTCCGCGCCGCCTCCAGCAGCGGCCCGCGATAGAGCAACGCGGCGTCCTCCGTCGCCGCCCACTCCCGCGCGGTTTTGCGCAACGGGGTATCGTGTGCCTGCTCCCACGCTTGATTGGAGCGCAGCACCGGCGTGATCAAACTGTCGTGTGCCAGCTCGTACCAACGCGCTCCGGCCCGCAGGTCGGAGCGGATGATGTGCCGGTCGTGCAAAAAGTCCACCGCCTCATTAGGCAATCCGGCGGTCGTTTGCGGCCCGCGCAGAGCCAAGCCGCGCGTCTGCATCGGGGTAATCAGCTCCTCGCCGAACCAGCGGCGCAATTGCCGCTCCGAAACATGCGTCGCCGCGACCGTCTGGCGCAACACGTCCTCGTAAAAGTACAACAGCGCATCGCCCACATTGCCCATCGAAGCCACATCCTCCGCATCAATGGTGCGATCTTCCTGTTCGGGCAAGCGATCCCACAGCAAATTGCAAACCACCTGCAATTGCACCGGCTCAACATACGGCCCCAGCGCGAAAACCTCCTGCCCGTGCCGCTGCACCTTGATCCGCCGCAGATCGTCCACCAACTGCTCGGCGACGCCCGGCGCGAAGGGACACCCGGCGTTGAGCGCGGGTTTCCGCACCGCTTCCAAGGCACCCTCCGCCTTCAACGGCTCAATGCGGTAACGGGCCTTCATCCGCGTGGGGAGCAAAGCCGCATACGGCTCGACCTCCGCCACGTAATCCTCGCGCATCGCAAACAGCACCCCCAGCCCCGATTGCTGTTGCAGTGCGGCGCGGATCTGCCGGAAGAAATCCGGCACCTGCTCCCAGTGCCCGGGGTGCGAGGTGAACAGTTCCTCAAACTGATCGCAGATCAGCAATTGCGGGCGGGTGCTCAAAGTGACCTCGTCTTGCCGGAGGGGATAGAACTGCTGCAAAAATCCCGCCAGATCGTAAGCCACCAGCTCCTCCGGCGGGATTTTATCCTCGGCCAGCCCCAGCAGCACGCTGAAAATGTACACATTCGGCACCGAGTCGAGGTCAATGCTCGGCGGCACAGAGCTTCCCACGCGCACCGGCGGCAGCACCTGGAAGCCATCGTCTTCCAAGGCCGGCAGCACCTTGGCATTGAGCAGTGAAGTCTTCCCGGCCCCAGAAGGGGCATAGAACAGCACCACCCGTTCCGCCAGCAGCAACGACAGCAAATCCCGCGCCTCGCGGTTGCGGCCATAGAAATTCCGACTGTGCTCCCGCCGGTATGGGCGCGGCCCCACGTAAGGATTGTTCTTCATCGGCGGCCTCCTTGATAATGCTCCCGCAGTTCAGCGGAAAACTGCGCCAATGCGCCCCAATAGACGTTAATATCCGCGTGATAGAAGTACTGTTGCAAGAACGTCTGTACGGCCAACGTGTCCTTGACCGGACGCTCGGTGACTTCAAGCTGCACCGCGACGTGCTTAAAACGGCGGCGGCGGTCAATCGTGGCCACCAGCCCGCGCATAATCACCCGGAACTCCCAATCGTAGAGGCTGTACCCCAGAAACATCAACGAATTGTTGGAAAGCGCGGCGCGGATGTAATTCGGGATACGCTCCCGGTCGGCGGAGATGGCCACCAGGAAATCCAAGTAATCGTCCTCGGTGAGCACCAGCGATGAGTCTTCCACATCGCTGCCCAATAGATGAAAGACCAACGGCCTTTCCACCGAAGGCGTATAATCCGCCTCGGCCTCAAAGACCGAAGCGACCGCATCCAGCGCGTCATTCCAACGGCAGAGTTCCCGTACCGGCGATTTCCCCTGTGCTCTGAGGGCTTCTTCCATAAAATTGTCCGCGTTGGTGGTCAGATACAACGGCAGAGAGAGCGCGGCCAGCACTTGATGCAGCTCATTGGGATCGTCCTCGGCCAAGGCCGACCAGCCCACCTGGGAAACCAAGTTGCTCAACGTGCCCGCCCCGTCCGTAGGACGCACCTCATCCGGCAGGCGGGCGAGGAACTCGCTTTTGAGCGATTCCAGAATCTCACTGCGGGGGAAATCTTCGCCCTGGCTGCTGGCCAGATACTGCGCCACGTGCGCCAGCTCCGTCCGATCCCCGAAGGGATAACCGTGTTCCTCGGCCCATCGCGCGGCAATATCCCGCCGAGTGGGCAGCCATCGCCCGTGGACGCGCGGCCCGATGATGGGCAGACATCTCTTCATCTTGATCATCCGCAGCAGGCCGGTCCAAAAGATTTTGGGATTCTGAGAGCCAAGCACCGTGCCCCGCGCGTCGACTTCCTCACTCCACAATTGCCCGGACTTGAGGCGCATAAACAGCACCGGCACGCTCACATCAGGGCGACCGGCAGTGACCAGCGTGCTGCGTGCCTCGTTGAGTGCCACATCCACCAACCCGTGCTCGGCCAGCCGTTGATAGAAAGCCGCGCTAAGTTGGCGGGCGCTCTGTACCGCCACAAAGTCTTGCATCGCCACCACGGCGGGGACGCCCGCCGCGATGAGCTTGGGCGCCAGTCCCTGGAACGCCTCGCCCGTGGTGCGCTTCGCGCTCTGGCAGGCCGCCAGGAAGACCAAATGGGGCCGCAACTCCAGCCGTGCCAGCAGCCCGATGATCACGCCTTCGGGGACGATGCGCGTGTGCCCCGCCTCATTCTGCATGTAGAGCACCGCCTGTTGGCGGCGGACGTTGAACATTCCGTGCCCCACAAAGTGCAAAATGTGATACCCCTCGCGGAGCTTAGCCTCCAGCCGTTCCGGCGTGGCGGGCGAATCGAGGTACTCCAAGCGGAACAAGTCCGGCTGCGACCCCAGCGTCTCATCCAAAATGCGGCGTTCCGTCTCCAAATCAAGCCGGGGGAGCGAGTACGCAGTCTCCAAATCGTCGCCATCGGCGAGCACCGCCAGCACCCGCAACGGACGTTCGGCTACCAGTCCGCCCCAGGGAAGCGCAACCGGCAGGTAACGAGAAAACGGCGTCTGAGCAGCAGCAGAAAGCAGCGTTCCTTGCTCGCGCCACAGCTCCCACGGCAGTTGATGCAGCTCCTTCGCCCCGTCGTCAATCCGCAAGCGGATGCGCCGCCGGGTGGATAGCCCGCGAATCTCGCTCCAGGCCTCACGCAATTGCGGATCGGCCAACAGAAGCTCGCGCAACCGGTCGCCGTCCGCTGCCGGATCGCCGGAGGGCGTCCACGGCACCGAATCGGCGGACAAAAATCCCCGTGGATACTCCCGCTCACCCTGGAACGTAATCTCCACCGGATAACCATCCGTCCGCTTTGGGAAGATACGCACTTCAACATCGGCAATTGTTTCGTGATCGGGCATCGTTTCCCCCATCTCCTCTGGAATCGTCATCGCTCAGCCGGCAGCAAGAAGGCGCACTGAAAATGAAACGGGCTTGGTGCGTGAGAGACCTCCGCGCCTTTTGCGATGAGCATCTACCTAATGATACGGAATTGCCCGCGCTTGACAAGAATCGGCCTTGCCAACTTAATGCTTTTCGCTATAATAGCCCCGTTGCGCCACCCTAGCTCAATCGGCAGAGCAGACGCTTCGTAAGCGCCAGGTTCTGGGTTCAATTCCCAGGGGTGGCTTTAGCCCCGACCTCACGGGGCTTTTTTTATAGGGAGCGTGATGCAAGTCCGACAAATGCTGGAACGGGTATGGGCCTGGTGGAGCGCGGAGCGGCGATTGCACGAAAGCCTGATCGCCTTCGCGCTTGTCCAGGCTTTTGTGCTCCTTGTACCCCAATCCCCGGTGCCGCACACGGATACACCCGCTTACACGCAATGGCTGGCCGAGCAGCAAGCGCGTTTCGGCACGTGGACGCAAGTGCTTTCCGCACTACGGCTGTTCACCATCCACACGTCCTTTTGGATGCGCGGGCTGATCGCCTGGATCACCGGGATCGGCTTGGTGCATGGCGTGCAGGCCTGGGAACTGCGGCAGCATCCACCCCACCTGCGGCGCGAGGCCGCGCTCTGTGTCGGCGGACTGCTGCTCCTCTTGGGCTGGGGACTGCAAATCATCGGCGGTTGGACGGTGCCGGAAGTGCTGGCTTGGCCCGGTCAGCCCATTGAGATCACCGATCACGGGATCACCTTGCCCGAAACAGCCGCCGCGCCGCCCTGGTGGAGCGGACGTTATGGCGTCTTTCTGTGGCCCACCGGCCAGGGATTGGCCATCCAGGCGCAAGCTCACGATGATCGGCAACAGCCGCTGTTGCTGCAACGATCCATCCACAGCGAGCCGCAAGCCGGCATCGCCGTGCCGCTGACCGAGCGCACCCCGGAAGCGTATTTCGCGCTTCCCAACCAAGGCTACGCCTTCCGCGCTTATCTGCCCGCCGGAGAGCCGCCGGCCCGCATCCAAGTGTACCGCATCACCGGCGGGGACTGGCTGACCGAGACGGCGATCACCCGCAGCACGACGCTGCCCTTACAACATCTCACGCTCCACATGACCCAAACCTCCTTGCGGCAGTTCAAGGTCGTGTACAACCCCGGCGCACTGTTGACCTTGCTGGGCATCGCCGCACTGCTTTACGGAACGCTGCAACCGGTCGAGCCAACCGGCACTCCGCCGGAAACCACTTCAGAGGAGGCCCTATGAACCCCTTAGTCATCGGCGTGGCCGGAGGGAGCGGCTCCGGGAAAACCACCGTCGCCCGCCGCATCCTGGAACGAGTGGGCGCGGAACACATCGCCTATCTGCCCCACGATGCGTACTACAAAGACCTCAGCCACTTGCCGCCGGAGGAACGCCGCACTTTCAACTTTGACCATCCCGACTCGCTGGATACGTACTTGCTGCTGGAGCACTTGGCGCAATTGCGTGCCGGTCAAGCGGTGGAAATTCCGGTGTACGACTTCGCCACGTACACCCGCCAGGCCGAAACGCAACACATCGCCCCCGCGCCCATCGTGCTGGTGGAAGGCATCCTCATCTTCGCCGAACCGGCACTGCGCGACGCCCTCGACGTGCGCTTGTTCGTGGATACCGACGCCGACTTACGCTTCATCCGTCGCCTGCGGCGGGACGTGTACGAACGCGGGCGGACGGTGGATTCCATCATTGAGCAGTACTTACGCACCGTGCGCCCGATGCACTTGGAATTCGTCGAGCCGAGCAAACGCTACGCCGATGTCATCATCCCCCAGGGCGGCTACAACGAAGTGGCCATTGAAATGGTCGCGTCCCGTATCCGCAGCTTGTTGGTTAGCAATACGTGATGTGGTAGAATGGCGCGGCTGATTTGACTCTAGCCTCATTCCGAAAAGGAGTAGCCTATGCGCAAAGATGTTCGTATCCATCCCACGGCTGATGTTTCCGATTCCGCCGAGATCGGCGCGGGAACGATGATCTGGCATCAATGCCAGATACGGGAAAACGCCCACATTGGGGAAAATTGCATCCTCGCCAAAGGTGTGTACGTGGACTTTGGCGTACATCTCGGCAACAACGTCAAAGTGCAAAACTACGTCTCCATCTACCACGGCGTGGAGATCGCCGACGGCGTCTTCGTCGGCCCGCACGTCTGCTTCACCAATGACAACCTGCCCCGCGCCATCAACCCGGACGGATCGCTCAAGTCCGGTGACGACTGGGAATTGGGACACATCCTGGTCAAGCGCGGCGCGGCCCTGGGCGCCAACGCCACCATCCTGCCCAAAGTCACCATCGGGGAATGGGCCTTGGTGGGCAGCGGCGCGGTCGTCACCAAGGACGTGCCGCCCCACGGTCTGGTGGTGGGAAATCCGGCACGATTGATTGGGTTCGTGTGTGCTTGCGGCGCACGGCTGGAAGCCGGAGAAGTGCATGGCGAGACCATGCTCGCCCATTGCCCCAAGTGCCACGCAACAACGGAAATTCCACTTGATATTTGGAGGAAAGTTCAATGATTTCTATCGCCAAGCCCCTGATGGGGGAAGAAGAGAAACGAGCAGTTCTGGAAGTTCTGGATTCGGGGATGCTGGCCCATGGCCCACGGGTCAAAGCATTTGAAGAAGCATTCGCGGCCATGTGCGGCGTCAAATACGCCGTCGCCACCAGCAGCGGCACCACGGCCTTACACACGGCCTTGCTGGCCCACGACATCGGGACGGGGGACGAGGTGATCACCACGCCCTTCACCTTCATCGCCACCGCCAACAGCGTCTTGTTCACCGGCGCACGCCCGGTCTTCGTGGATATTGATCCCCGCACCTTCAACATTGACGCGACTCAAATTGAAGCCGCGATCACCCCGCACACCAAGGCCATTATGCCGGTGCATCTGTTTGGGCTGATGGCCGATATGGGGGCCATTATGGACATCGCCCAACGGCACAACCTGGTCGTGATTGAAGACGCTTGCCAGGCTCACGGGGCCGAGTATCACGGGCAAAAGTCCGGCTCCTTCGGCACCGGCACGTTCTCCCTCTACCCCACCAAGAACATCACCTCGGCAGAGGGCGGCATGGTCACCACCAACGACCCGGAAATCGCGCAACTGAGCCGCGAAATCCACCATCACGGCATGGGCAAACAGTACCACCATCACCGCCTGGGATTCAACTTCCACATGACCGACGTGCATGCGGCCATTGGCATCGAGCAACTCAAAAAGCTGGAGCGGTTCAACGCCGCCCGCGCCGCCAACGCCAAATTCTACGATGAGCACCTGCAAGGCGTCGTGACCCCGTTTGTGCCCGACGGCTACCGCCACATCTACCACCAATACACGGTGCGCGTCCCCGACGGCAAACGGGACGCTTTGCGGGACTACCTGAAGGAACACGAAATCGGCAGCGGCGTCTACTATCCGCTGCCCATCCACAAGCAGCCTTACTACCAAGAGCTGGGATACGATCTGACCCTCCCGGAAGCGGAACGAGCCGCCCAGGAAGTGCTCTCGCTGCCCGTGCATCCCGCGCTCAGTCAAGAAGACCTGGAAACAGTCGTCTCGGCCATCAACACCTTTATGGCCCGCTAGGCCATCCGGCAGCCCGTCCCCGCGCTCCCGTGCGGGGACGGAGAGGAGGAACGGTGAACCAAGCTCCCTTACGTGCAGCGGTGATCGGCGTCGGCTCTATGGGACGCCATCACGCGCGAGTGTACACAGAATTAGCCCAGACCCAATTGGTGGGCGTGTCGGATGTCTCGGCGGAAACAAGCCAGCGCATCGCCTCACTCTACAACGTCCCGGCCTTTCAAGACTATCGGGAACTCTTAGACGAAGTACAGCCCGACATCGTGTCGGTAGTCGTCCCCACCAAATACCACCGCGAAGTCGCATCCTATGTGATGGAAGCAGGCGTTGATGTACTGGTGGAAAAACCCATCGCAGCCACCGTCGCCGAGGGCGAAGCCCTGATCGCGCAAGCGCAGGCCACGGGCCGAAAGTTGATGGTGGGGCACATCGTGCGCTTCAGCCCGGTGATCCAAGCCCTCAAAGCGCACCTGGACGCCGGAGAACTGGGCAAAATCTTCCAAATCGTGTGCCGCCGCGTGGGGCCGTTCCCGGCCCGCATCCGCGACGTGGGCGTTGTGG
>WFQZ01000048.1 GCA_015486785.1 Thermoflexales bacterium | reverse complement strand
GCTTTCCCCCCGCGCGTCCTTGAGCCAGGCACTGAGCGCGTTTCTGGTGTACATGCAGCAACAGGGCTTCACCGAAAACACGCAACAAGCGTTCCGCTTGGATATGCAGCTCCTGAGCCGCTACCTGGGCGCGGGCAAACCCATCGGAGAAATCAGCAGCGGCACCCTGCAAGCGTTCCTCAAGTGGATGCAAGGGCCGCGCGGCGTGCCGTGCAGCTCCAAGACGCTGGAACGACGGCTCACCACGCTCAAGGTCTTCTTCAACTGGCTGGCGGAAAGCAAAGTGCTGCCCACCGATCCCGCCGCGCCGCTGCCACACCGGCGACCCTCGTCCCCCCTGCCGGAGATTCTAACGGCGGAGCAGATCGCCGCGCTCGGCGAGATCACCCAAGGCATGCGGCAAGGCACCATCGGTCGCAAGGCGGACGCCCGACCGCACCTCTTGTTCACGCTGATCCTGAGCACCGGCATCAAAAAACGGGAGTGCGCCAACATCCAGCTCAATCACTTGGACCTCAGCGATGCCGCCCGTCCGCTTTTGTGGATACGCTATGCCCAGGCACGCTATCGCTACAAGGAACGTGCCATCCCCCTGCCGCCGGGCTGGCCGACGGTGCTGCGTGAGTATCGGCAGCAGTACGAGCCTCGGCAATACCTCTTCCCGTGGACGCCGCGCAACCTGGAGTATGTGTTGACCGGCGTCGCCAAACGGGCCGGCGTGCCGCGCCTCACTTTTGAGATGCTGCGCTGGACTTGCGCGGTGCGGGATTTCCTCGCCGGGATGGAACCGGCAGCCCAGCGGCGGAAGCTGGGACTATCGCAAGTCACTTGGGAAGAGGTGCGCCCGCAACTGGTCCTGCTGGCGGATACGGCCCAGGATTTGCGCCCCGCCTGATCCCGCCCTTCACGGCGCAACGGTCAACGTCAGCGGCAAAGTCACCGCATCCGTCCCCTCGTCCCAGCGGACGCGCTCGCCGGTCGCCGCATCGTAAAGCCCAACGCGCAAGACCGCCGTTCCGCTGTAAGACCGCTGCCAGCTCAGCACGTGACGATCCACAATCACCTCGCCCGCCAGCCAACCGCCGGTAGGACGCTGCCCGCCTTGAGGCATCCCGTCGTGCTGCGCCAGGATCGTCCCATCCGCCCCCAGCAGATGCGTGAAGACCGTCCATTGCCGCGCGGCGGCAGCGGCCCCGGCACGCCATACCAGCGTCACCGTCAGCGGACGCCCCACGCGCACCGTACCATCGGGCGCGTCACAACCGGCCAACTCCACCACATCATCGGCCCGCGCGTGCAGCGGAATCGCCAGCGGCGGCAGCGTGAACGTATGCGCCGCGCCGCGCAAGGATAGATGCGCCACCGGCCATTCCCCCGCCGAGGTGCGCAGCGTCACCGTGGCCGGGCCGGCATCCGCATCCGGCGGCACGGGCAGAGGCAGCACCTCGCGCCACGGACGCCCGGCGGGCAAGGTCGGCACCAAAGCGGCGGCTTGCGCCAGCGTCGCGCCCGGCTGACGCAAGCGCACGGTCAGCGAGGGCGCAGCTCCCGCCGCCACGGCCCGACCGCGCAAGGTGAGGTACACAGTCTGCCCCGGCGCAGCCTCCGGGCGATCCAGTGCCGCGCCCGCCAGCGTCACCCCCGGCGACAAAGTCAACCTCGGCGTGGTGGGGCCGTCCGGCAGCCCGTAGGGCGATACATCCAGCCACGGGGAAAGCGTCGGCGTGAGCACGCCCAGCGGCACAGAGACCCGCGCCGCTTGCCCGGCACCACGCAACGGCAGCGGGTGTGCGGGATCGGCGGTGCGATAGACGCTCAGCTCCAGGCGGAACGGGCGCGGCAAAAGCCCCACCGGCAGCGGCAGCAGATGAAAGGTCGTCGCCGGCGCGGCAGACCACAGTTCCGCAGGCCGCCCCTGCGCATCAAGGAGCACATCATCGCGCGAGGCCACCAACGCGCCGCCGGGCGCGTACAGCCGCAGCGCAACGGCCAACCGCTCCGGCGAAGCCGCCCCCTGCCAGCAAAGTTGCAGCGGCACAGCCGCGCCACTCTGCGGGTGCGCATCCCACACCGCGCCCACCAGGCGCACCTGACTTTGCCCCACCTCGGTCGGCGGCAAGGGACGGCAGGCCGGAATCACCGGCGGGGCGATCAAGTCGTAGCGTTGCAGAAACACGCCCTGAAAATCCACCGTAGCCGCCGGAGCACCACGCCACGCCAGCAGCGAACGCACCTCGCCGCGCGGGTCAAGTGCCCCGCGCCGATAGTCCAACAGGTACAGACGGTCGGCGGGCGGCAGATGGGACAGCGTCTCGGCCACGGCCTGCTCATCCTGAGGGGCGGGCAGCATACGCCACATCGCCGCGCCGAGGTCGTATTGCGGCAAAGACCAATCTGTGTGCGGCACGAGCACCACCTCACCGGGGCGGGCGTGCTGACGCAGGTAAGCGGCCACGGCCCGCACATCGCTGCGGGCGTAGCGCGGGATCGTCAAGTAGGCCCACAAGCTCACCACGCTGACGGTCAACGCCGCCGCCAGCAGCAAGCGGCGCAGCACGCGCGGCACAGAAGCATCGCTCACGCCGATCCCGACGATCAGCCAGCCGCCCAGCACGAAGGGCAGGAGATAGCGCGGGTGTGCCTGCGGGCTAAGATGCCAGATGGGCACGGCCACGGTGAGCGGCAGGAGCCAAGCCAGCAGCAGATGGCGCGGCAGCCGTTCACGAAGGGACAGCGCGATCACCGGCAGGAGCAGGCCGCCCAGCAGGATCGCCGGACGGCACAACAACGCATCGGCGAGCGCGGCAGGCAATCCGGTGGCGTGAAACACGGCGATCAGCCGCCAGAGGTAGGAAGCGGGCACCGGCTCGGCCAGCGCGTTGCCCATTCCGGCCTCGTGCAGCCCGGCAGCTCCGGCGTGCAGCACCGCGATCCCCCACAGCGCAGCCGGGGCCAGCGTGATCGCCGTCGCCGCCAGCCAACGCCGCCACAGGCGTGCATCACGCCGACGCAGCAGGGACAGCATCAAGGGCACGTTGGCCCAGGCCACGGCCACGATTCCGGCGTAGTGCCACAACGCCAAGACCGCTTGCGTCAGCCCCAGGCGGAAGGCCGCGACGGGCGAGCGCAAGGCACGCGGTGCGGATTCCGGCCACACTTGCGCCAGCAGCAGCAACCACAACAGCGGCAGCCAGGCATAGGCTCGCGCCTCCTGCCCGTAGACGAAGAACGGCGGCGCGAGCGCGACCAACCAGGCGGCAGCCCGTCCCGCCCGCGCCCCGGCCCGGCGGCGGAGGAAGGCATAAGTCAGCGGCGGCAGCAGCACCGCGCCCAGCACCGAAAGATACCGCGCGGCAAAGGGCGAATGTCCCGCCAGCGCGAGCCACGCCTTGAGCGCGAAGAAGTAGAGCGGCGGATGAATGTTCGCCGCGCGGTCGGAGACGATCCCGGCCCACGAAAGCGAGGCCAGGTGCATACTGATGCCCTCATCCCACCACAAAGATTGCCGCGTCAGCGTGCCGGTGAGCGCGGCGAAGAGCAACAGCACGGGCGAAAGTCCGCGCAGCAAGTCAGTAGTTCGGTTCATCGTGGCTTCATTATAGCCGAGAGCATCCAAAGCTCCGAGTTGACCGAGGCACGATCTTGGCGACAATGGATTAAATTGCAGAGGCGTTTTCCTCAGCGTCCGCCACGCATCTTGCGGTGAACAGTTGAGGAGAGGTTTTCTCACCGCCGAGGCGCAGTTAGGTGCGACGCACTTTGGAAGCGCGTCGCACCTGTGACTTGCGGTGAGCCGTTATAAATCGCACACGAAAGAGGAGCTATGGCACATTTCTATCCATCCTATCAAGCGTTGCACCTGGCGGATAAGATGTTGGACGCTATCGGGGAGCGGACGTTCGGCTATCAAGGGCGCATCGGCGTGCGCTGGTACTGGCGATTGCGCGGCGGGGCATTGGTGACGTTCTGGCTGGATTACACGGTCACAGAGCAGCGGTGGGATGTGCTGCTGGCGGAGGCGACTTCGCCCAACGTGGGGGTGTTCAATGCGGCCAGCTTTCCGTTCAATGCCTACGGCACGATGAGCACCTCTCCGCCGTTCATCCACGACCTCGACGGAGAGGCGGAATGGTCAAATCGGCTGTATTTCCAGATGGGGGATTTGATCCAGGATGCGCAATTGTGGCTCTCGCTGCTCAGCGCGTCGCTCATCAACCCGCAGATCCGTCCACCGGCGGCCTTCCCGGACCTCACGCCGCTGGAGCGGGAGTTGGTGAGCTACGCCATCGCCGAACTCAACGGCTACTTCCGCCTCCGCGACCTGCACGAGGCAGCGGAGGGACGCATCTCTCGGCGCGAGCTATCGCGGCTGGCGCAGGAGTGGGAGGGGCTGGGGCTGCTGACCGCCCGCCCTCGTCGGGTCACGGTGGCCCTGCGGGCGTTGGTGGACGAGCAGGAGATGTAGGCCGAGAGCGTATCATATTGGGGACATACAGGTAGCCGAAATCGGCTCTGGGGTTCGTAAAGTGGTTGAAAAAGGGGGGCGGGCGTGCCCATAATGGATTTGAGCCAACCTGCAAAATCAGATAC
>WFQZ01000047.1 GCA_015486785.1 Thermoflexales bacterium | reverse complement strand
GCGGGCGTACTTGGCGCGGTATCTGCCCGGCTTGGATGTGTACGGCGTGAGCAGCGTCGGCCCGCTGGTGGAAGTGCGTCCGCCCGCGCCGCCCTTCACGCCGACGCAGGTGGAGGCGCAGGTCGGGCCGCTGCAATTGGCGCGGCATTCGCTGGAACGCGACCCCTTCGGCCTGCCCTTGCATCACCTGACTTTGGTGTGGCACGTGCCCGCCCCCATCACACGGGATTTGGAAATCCACCTGCGGCTGCTTGCGCCGGATGGAACGACGGCGTGGGAGGCGCGTCCCACCCGTCCGGTGGCGGGATACTCGGCCACGCCCTCGTGGCACGCGGGGCAGACGCTGGCCGATTATCACGCGCTCCGCTGGCCGGATTGGCTGCCGCCGGGCCGCTACACGCTCCAAGTGGGCGTGGCGGATCGTTTCGCGTCGCCCGATGCGTGGGCCGAGCTGGGAACGCTCCAAGTGCGCGGGCGGAAGCTCGCGCCGTTGCCGCAGCGGATGAGCGCGTGCTACGGCGGCTCTGTCTGGCTGACGGGGGCGGAATTGCCCGGCGAGGTGTGGGCTGCCGCGCCGCTTGCGCTTGATTTGGCGTGGTGGCCGCCGCGAGCGGGCACGGTGCAAGTCCGCTGGCGGCAAGCGTCGGCGGTGGTGTTGACCGCGACCGTGGATGCCCCGGCGTGGACGCGCCGGCGGGTGCGTCTGACCGCGCCGGAGGCCGCCGGTCGCTATCAACTGGAAATTGCGCGGCTGGACGCGGACGGGCAGCCCTTGGCGGCCCGCTGTTCCTGGCTTGCCGCGCCCGCCGACGCCTGTCCGCTGGGCGAGATCACCGTGGGGCCTTCCAACGCCGGCTTGGCGGATTTTGATGATCGCATCGTGCTGACGGCGGCCTCGCTGGACGCCCACGACGTACCGGCGGGCGGTCAACTGGCGGTGCATCTAACGTGGCGCGGGCTGCGGCCTATGGAGCAGGACTATACCGTGTTCGTGCAAGTGCTGGGCGCGGACGGTCAACTCTACGGGCAAGTGGATTCGTGGCCGGTGCAGGGAGCGCGTCCCACGCACGGTTGGCGGGTGGGCGAGACGATCCGCGACGATTACCGGTTTTTCCTGCACCCGGATACGCCGCCGGGGGAATATCGCGTCATCGTGGGCTGGTATCTGCTCGCCGATATGCACCGCCTGCCGCTCTTGGATCGTCAAGGGCGCGTGGTGGGCGATGCTTACTCGCTGGGGACGTTTGTCCTGCCGTAGGAGGGGCGGTGCGACGCACCTGGAGGCCACTCCTTGCGGAAATTCTGGAATCTGCTATAATCTGGCGCGTGCGGGCGGTTAGCTCAGTTGGCTAGAGCGCCGCGTTGACATCGCGGAGGTCACAGGTTCAAGTCCTGTATCGCCCACCTCAAGGCCGGAATCCTCCGGCCTTTTTTTGTACTACTTTCAGGAGGGAGTATGACACCATTAGCTATTGTCTTCGGCAGCTCACGGACGAAAGACCGGCGGCATCTTCAGGCCGCAGAGGAGTTGGGGCGGCGGTTGGTGCAGGCCGGGTATCAGGTCGGCTCCGGCGGCTACACGGCCATTATGGATGCGGTGAGCAAGGGAGCTTACGAGGCCGGCGGGCGCGTGATTGCTTACACTACGGACGAGTTCCCCGATGCGCCGGTAACGCGCTGGTGTCACGAGGAGCGGCGCACGCCCGATCTGCATCTCCGCATTCAGCGGATGTTGACCGAGGGGGATGCGTTCATTGCGATGTGGGGCGGCATCGGCACGGTGGCGGAGGTGGCGATGGCTTGGAACGTGGGGCAGTTCACGATGGAGCGCGGTCAGGCGGCGCGGCCTTTCGTCTTGCTGGGCGATCATTGGCCGCGCTTTTTGGCGTGTCTGAAGGCGACCACCGAGATCGGCAGCAAGCTGCTGCGTTATCCCGTGCCCGTGGAGACGCCGGAGGCTGCCGTGCGCGTGTTGGAGCAAGGCCGTGCTTGAAGCGGCGTTTCACTTTCCGCCTGATTTCCGTTGGGGTGTCGCTACGGCGGCGCATCAGGTGGAAGGGAATAACACCAACAATCAGTGGTGGGCTTGGGAGCAGAATCCGGGCAACATCCGCGCCGGGCACGCTTCGGGGCTGGCTTGTGATTGGTGGCAGCACGCCGAGGCCGATTTCGACCGCGCCGCCGCGATGGGGTTGAATACGCTGCGGCTGTCGGTGGAATGGAGCCGCATTGAGGTCGCGCCGGGGAAGATCGACACAGCCGCGCTGGATCGCTACCGCGAGATGTTGCGCGGTCTGCGGGAGCGGGGCATTGAGCCGCTGGTCACGCTGCACCACTTCACCGATCCGCTGTGGCTGAGCGAGCAGGGCGGATGGCTGCACCCGCACATCACGCGGCTTTTTTCGCGCTATGTGGAGCAGGTCGTCCGCGCTCTGGGGGAGTTTACGACCCTGTGGTGTACCATCAACGAGCCGAATGTTTACAGTGTGATGGGCTACTTGAGGGGGCGGTTTCCGCCGGGGGAGCACGATCAAGGGAAGGCTTTGCGGGTGCTGCGGGCGATGCTCAAGGCGCACGCGGCGGCGTATCGCACCATCCATTCGGTGCAGCCGCAAGCGCAGGTGGGATTGGCGCACAATATGCGCTGCTTTGATCCGGCCCGCCCTCGGATGCTCGACCGCGCCGTCAGCCGCTGGCAGGATCGCGCCTTCAATCAGACGACGCTGGACGCGGTGTGGCGCGGCAAGTGGACTTTCCCGCTGGGGTGGGGCTGGGCGCGGGGGCTGCGTCACACGCTGGATTGGATCGGGTTGAATTACTACACCCGCGACCTGCTGATGTTTGATCGCCACGCCGCGCGGGAGCGGTACACCCGCACGCTGCACGCTCCGGAGGCGGAGTTGCTGGAGGGCGACTATGGGGAGTTGTATCCGCAGGGCTTGTACCGTGCGTTGCGCCGCCTGGATCGGCTGGGGATTCCGATCTACGTGACCGAGAACGGGATTCCCGATGCGGACGATGCTCTGCGGCCTCGTGCTCTGATCCTGCATTTGCATCAACTGTGGCGGGCTTTGCAGTGGAATATCCCGGTGCGGGGGTATTACCACTGGACTTTGACGGATAATTTTGAGTGGGCCGAGGGCTGGACGCTGCGTTTTGGGCTAATCGCGTTGGATGAGCAGACGCAGGAGCGCACGCCGCGCCCCAGTGCCAATTTGTACGCGGCGATTGCGCGGGGCGATGTGATTTCACCGTCGTTGGTGGATGTGTACGCGCCCGAATTGCGCCCCACGCTTTACCTGGAGCCTTCGTGAGGGGCAAGGTTACTTTTTGGGAGGACTATGAGGACTCAAGAGCTGGATTATGAATTACCCGCATCTTTGATCGCCCAGGAGCCGGTGGAGCCGCGCGATAGTTCGCGCTTGCTGGTGCTGCACCGTGACGGGGGCGAGATTGAGCATCGCATCTTCCGCGACGTGCTTTCTTACCTGCGCCCCGGCGATCTGCTGGTGGCTAATGAGAGCCGCGTGATTCCGGCGCGATTGTTCGCGCTCAAAGAGCCGACCGGCGGCAAGGTGGAGGTGTTGTTGCTGCGGCAGTTGGCGGGGGCACGCTGGCGGGTGTTGGCCGGGGGCGCACGGACGCGCGTCGGCACGCAATTGCGCTTCCTCCAGGACGGTCAGCCGGTGGCGTTGACGGCGGTGGTGGAGGAGAGCGGCGAGCGGGGCGAGCGGGTGTTGGCCTTCTCCGCGCCGGTGGAGGAGTTCTACGATGAGATCGGGGCGGTCCCGCTGCCGCCGTACATTCATCGTCCGCTGGAGGACCCGGAACGTTATCAGACGGTCTATTCGCGCACGCCGGGGAGCGCGGCTGCGCCGACTGCCGGGCTGCACTTTACGCCCGATCTGTTGTTCGCGCTCCGTGATCGGGGCGTGGGATTGGCGTTCGTCACGCTGCACGTGGGGTTGGATACCTTCCGCCCCATCAGCGAGGAGACGGTGGAGGATCATCAGATTCACCGCGAATGGTGCCGGTTGTCGCCGGAGGTGGCGGAGCAGATCAACCGCACCAAGGTGATGGGCGGGCGGGTCGTCGCCGTGGGGACAACCAGCGTGCGGGTTCTGGAGACGGCGGCGCGTCACGGGTTGTTGCAGTTGCCCGACGGGACGTGTCCTTGGCGTCCGCTTTCGCCTTTTGAGGGCTTCAGCGATCTGTACATCACGCCGGGGTTTCGCTTCCGCATTGTGGACGCGCTGATCACCAACTTCCATTTGCCGCACAGCACGTTGCTGGCCTTGGTGATGGCGTTCGCCGGAACGGAGCACATCCGCCGCGCTTACGCCGAGGCGGTTGCGCAGCAGTATCGCTTCTTCTCGTTCGGCGATGCGATGTTGATCCTGTGAGGGGCGTATGATTGAGCTTGAGGGGCTGACGAAGCAATTCGGCACGCTGACCGCAGTGGACGGGGTGACGTTGGCGGTGCGTCCCGGCGAGGTGTTGGCGTTGCTGGGGCCGAATGGGGCGGGAAAGACAACCACAGTGCGCATGCTCGCGGCGATCCTCAAGCCCACGGCGGGGACGGCTCGCGTGGCCGGTTTCGACGTGCGCACCCATCCCGCCGAGGTGCGCCGCCGGGTGGGGGTGCTCACCGAGGCGCCGGGCTTGTACACGCGCATGACCGGTCAGGAGTATCTGGAGTTCTTCGGCGAGGTGCGCGGCTTGGGGGCGGCGGAACGCGCGGAGCGCATCCGCCGGTTGAGCGAGCAATTCAGGATGGCCGACGCGCTGGGGCGGCGGTTGGGGCAGTATTCGCGGGGCATGTCGCAGAAGATCGCCTTGATCCGCACTTTGATCCACAATCCGCCGGTGCTGCTGCTGGATGAGCCGACGGCGACGATGGACCCGGAGAGTGCGCGGCTGGTGCGGGATGCGATCTTGCAGATGCGCGATGACGAGCACCGCGCGATCATCATCTGCACGCACAATCTGCCCGAAGCGGAGGAGTTGGCCGACCGCATCGCGCTCATCCGGCAGGGACAGATCGTGGCTTTGGGGAGCGTGGCGGAGTTGAAGGCGCGATTCCTCGGCCCGCCGTTGATGGAGGTGCGGTTTTCCGTGCCCTTTGATGGCCGCCCGCTGGTTTCCCGTCTGGCGGAGGTGGTGGCCGGGGGGCCGCAGTGGGTGCGTTACCGCCCCGCCGATGCCGCGACGATCAATCCCCAGGTGGTCAGGCTGCTGCTGGAGGCTCACGCGCCGTTGTTGACGGTGAGCGAGATGCCGCAGAGTTTGGAAGCGATCTATCTGCGCATTATTGAGGGGGATGCCCATGTGGAAGCGATGGCGTGAGACGTTGCGCGTGGCGTGGATCATCACCCGGCGCGAGATCACCGATACGATGCGGGATTGGCGCATCGTGTTCCCCATTGTGGTCTTGGTGACGGCGTTCCCGTTCCTGGCGAATTTCGCGGCCAGCCGGGGGCTGAAGTTCGTCAATGAGTACGGCGCGAAGTTGATTATTGAGCGGCTCTTTCCTTTCTTGATGCTCACGGTGGGGTTTTTCCCCAGCTCGTTCTCGCTGGTGATCGCGCTGGAGACGTTCGTCGGGGAAAAGGAGCGGCGCAGTCTGGAACCGCTGTTGGCTACGCCGCTGACGAACTTGCAGCTTTACCTGGGCAAGCTGTTCGCGGCGACGATCCCGCCGGTGCTGGCGAGTTACCTGGGGATGGCGGTGTATCTGGTGCTGCTGTGGTCTTCGGTCGGCTGGACGCCTTCCGGGGAGTTGCTGGCCGTCTCCATGGTGCTTTCAACGGCGGAGGCGTTGGTGATGGTCACCGGCGCGGTGATCATTTCCAGCCAGGCGACCAGTGTCCGCGCGGCGAATCTGCTCGCCAGCTTCGTGATCATCCCGATGGCTTTCCTGCTGCAAGCGGAAGCGAGCATGCTGCTGTTTGCCAATTACGCGATCTTGTGGTGGATCGCGGTGTTTCTGTTGGTGGTGGACGTGCTGCTCATCCGCCTGGGGGTGCAGGTCTTCGACCGCGAGCATTTGTTGGGGCGCGACTTGGACACGCTGGACGTGGGGCGATTGTGGCGGGCTTTCTGGGCGGCGGCGTGGCCCCGGCGCGGGGTGCGGTCGCTGTACACGCAGGAGATTCCCGCCATCCTGCGCGGGATGCGGGTGGAGTTGCTGATCACGACGCTGGTGGTGTTCGGGGGCGGCTGGAT
>WFQZ01000046.1 GCA_015486785.1 Thermoflexales bacterium | reverse complement strand
GTGTAGGGGAACGTCGGATCGCCGGGGAGCGAGAACGCCTCCACCACCCCGTTGAAGTACACAGTGTAAGGCAGCCGTCGCCCGTGGAGCGGCACCGGCGGGCGGAAAGTATACGCCCGTCCCTGCGCGTCGCGCAACTCAATCCCCACCACGGCATCACGCGGCAAGCGGAAAGTCAGCTTCGCTTGCTTCACGTTGGGGGAAAGCACCGTCGGGGAAAACGAGACCTCCTTCACCAAGGCGTGCGGCGCACAACCGCCCAAGAGGGCCAGCAGCGTCACCAGAATCAGCAAACGGCTCGCCATGTCATTCATCCTAGATACAAGATGAGCGCGGCGCTTGCGCCCCACAAAACGATGTCAAGTTGCAGCGGGAAGTCGGTGAGCAACACCTCATCGGGTGCCAGCGTTGAACCTTGCACGTGAATCAAGTACAGGTAACGGAACAGGCCGTAAATCACGAACGGGATCGTGAGCATCATCAGGTGATTGGGGGGCAAATTCACGGCGGAGAAGGTGTACAGCGCGTAGGCCAGAATCGTGGAGGAAGTAACCGTGTTGATGAGCTGATCCAACAGCGTCACGTTATACTCGTCCAGGATCGCGCGGTGCTGCCCCGCCTGCTCGCCGAGGAACACCAACTCCCCGCGCCGCTTCCCCAGCCCCAAGAAGAGTGCCAGCAAGGTCGTGCATAGATACAGCCACGGCGAAAAACGCAGCGCGTCCACCAGCGGCACCCCACCCGCCACGCGCAGCACGAACCCTCCGGCGATAGTCAGCACGTCCAGCAGCACCACGTGCTTCAAGCGGAACGAGTAGGCCAACTGCAACAGCAGATAACCGCCCAAGATCGCCGCGAAACTCGGTTGCAGCCACACCGCCGCGCCCAGCGAAAGCACGCTCAGCCCCACCGCCGCACCGACCGCCACACGCGGCGAGAGATCGCCCGCCGCCAGCGGACGAAAACGCTTCTTCGGGTGACGGCGATCCTTCTCCAAGTCTGCCAGATCGTTGATCGTATACACCACCCCCGAAATCACGCAAAAGAGCAAGAACCCGGCCACCGTCCGCCCCAGATAGTGCAAATTGGTCAACTTATCATCAAACACCAACGGGGCGAAAATAAACCCGTTCTTCGTCCACTGTTTAGGGCGCATCGTCTTCAACAACGCCATCGCCTGACCCATACCCAACCTCCTCGCTCAACCTCGCGGCCCTGTTCGGGCCGCCGGAAACGGGCGTATGATAGTCTAAGCCACAAAACAAGCAACCGTGTTTAGCTGCGACGCTTTAGCTGTTTAGCTGCGATGCCTTAGTGTTTAGCTGCGACGCACTTTGGAAGTGCGTCGCAGCTTGAAAAGTCTCGGCGTGATCTTGTGAAAGTCTCGGCGTAACTTTGCGAAAGTCTCGGCGTAACTTTGTGAAAGTCTCGGCGTGATCTTGCGAAAGTCTCGGCGTAACTTTGTGAAAGTCTCGGCGTAACTTTTGGGCCACGTCGCCCCCTAGGCTATGATACAATAGAGCGGCTTCAGAAACCCACAGCTTAGGAGGCTGCCTTATGTCTTTATTCAACGATATTGAAAAGGTACTCATCACAACCGACGACTTGCAAGCCCGCATTGCGGAGCTGGGTCAGGAGATGAACACCGTATACAGCGACGACGATCTCCCCTTGCTCGTGTGCATCCTCAAAGGCGCGTACATGTTCATGGCCGATCTCACCCGCCATCTGACGTTCCGGCACGAGATTGACTTTATGGAAATTTCCAGCTACGGGAAGAGCACCACCAGCAGCGGCGTGGTGCGGATTCTGCTGGACCTGGAAACTAACATCGTGGGGCGCAATGTGATCATCGTGGAAGATATTGTCGACTCAGGCACAACGTTGGATTACATCCTACGCAACTTCGCCACCCGCAATCCGGCCACGGTGCGCGTGGCCGCGCTGTTGAGCAAGCCCAGTCGGCGCAGGATTGACGTGCCGGTGGATTTCGTAGGCTTTGAGATTCCCGATGAATTCGTTATGGGCTACGGCATGGATTACGCCGAGCAGTACCGCAACGTGCCTTACATCGGCGTGCTCAAGCCCGAAGTCTACCAAAGAATCTAGCCAATGATGGCATATCGCAGCCGAGACAACCGCCGCACGTGGGCACTCATCCTGGCGTACTTGCTGATCGGCGGACTATACGCTCTGAGGACGCCGCTATGGCAAGTGCCGGATGAACCGGCGCATTACAACTACATCCGTGCGCTGGCGCGGGGCGAGGGTTTCCCGGTGATGTCGCCGGGGGATTACGACCAAGCCTACTTGGAGCGGCTGACTGCGGAGCACTTCCCCGCTTCGCTGCCGATTGACTCGCTGGAGTACGAGGATCACCAACCGCCGCTCTACTATCTGCTGGCGGCCCCCGTCTTCTGGTCGGCGGAACATTTGGCGCACGCTCAAACGGTCACCGTGTACGCGGTGCGCTTGTTCACCGTGGCCTTAGGCGGGTGCGCCGTGTGGTTGATGCTGCAACTGCTGCGGGAGGTGTTCCCCCCAACGCGGCAATCGTTGGCCTGGCTGGGCGCAGGGCTGATCGCTTTCATCCCGCAGTTCGTGGCGATCACGGCGGGCATCAACAACGATGCCTTGATGCTGGGCTTGCTGTGGCTGTGGTTGTGGCTCGCGCTGCGCTATCTGCGAGGCGCAGCATCACCGTGGGCGTTGGGCGTGACGTTGGGCGCGATCCTGCTCACCAAAACCACCGGCTATGGCGCACTCCCGCTCACCTTCGTGGTGCTCTGGCGGCGCGGACGACGCGAGTCGTGGTCGGCCCGCCGCGCTTGGCGCGAGTTGCTCCCGCTGCTGGGGCCGGGACTGCTCCTCGGCGGGCTGTGGTGGGGGCGCGATCTGCTGGTCTACGGTTGGCCGGACGCGCTGGGATTGCTGCGTCATAACGCCGTGGTAGTCAATCAGCCGCGCACGGTGGATTGGGTGGCGCGAGTCGGCTGGGGGCAGTTCCTCCTTGATGCGGCACGCACCACTTTCCAATCCTTCTGGGCGCAGTTCGGCTGGATGGGCGTGATGTTGGATGCCCGCATCTACTTCGGGCTGGCGGTCTTCACCGCCGTGGGCTTGTGGGGCGCGGCCTGGCACGGCGTGAAGTACGCACCTCGTTACACCGCGCGACATTGGGATCGCGTGTGGCTGCTGGGAAGCTTGGCTCTGCTCAGCGGCACGATGTACGGGGGATACAATCTGACCTTCGTCCAGCACCAGGGACGATACCTTTTCACCGCCCTGCCGCTGTTCGGCTGGCTGATGGCCGGCGGGCTGGCGCAACTGACGGCGCGGCGGGCCGCCGTGTCCACCGCGATCCTGTTAGGAAGCGCGGCACTCATCACCGGGGTCACCGGGCACGCCTGGGGCGCGCTGATTCTAGCCCTGGCAACCGGCGGCGTCATACTCGCCGGAACGCTGCCCCGTCAATGGCAACCCTGGCTGGCCACATCCCTGCTGCTCGCGCTGCTGCTCCTCGACGGCGTGAGTCTCTTCTGGTTCATCGTGCCGCAGTTGGGATGAGAAAATGACCCTACAGCTCACGAACGAAGAAAAACGGGTCGGGGTGTACGAAGGCACAGTCCCCACAGACCCGGCCAGCGTGACGCCGGACACTCCGCTGAGCAGCTTGAACCTCAACTGGCGCGAGCGGGACCTGCCCCAGCGGTTGCGCACCAAGCACGTGCATGGTCTGCATCCCTACCTGGGCAAATTCGTCCCGCAGTTGGTGGAAATCTTCCTGCGCAAATACTTCGCCCCTGGACAAACGGTCCTTGATCCCTTCTGCGGCTCCGGCACGACCTTGGTTCAGGCCAACGAATTAGGGATCAATGCTATCGGCTGCGATATTTCCGCGTTCAACGTGATGCTCTGCGATGTCAAGACCACGCCCTATCAACTAGAAGAAGCCGAGTCCGAAGTGTGGGCGGTGCTGAAAAAAACGCAAGACGCCGTCCAGCACCGGCAAAGTCAGCTCACCCTGTGGCAAGATGCACCCGCAGAAGCACCTTACGCACAAACCGATGATCCCTACTTGCTGAACTGGTATGCACCGCAAGCGCGGCGGGAACTATTGACCTACCGCCACTATTTGGAAACCGGGGATTACCGCTACAAGAATCTCCTGCGCATTATCTTATCACGTGCGGCACGCTCCGCCCGGCTGACCACACACTTTGACCTTGACTTCCCCAAGAAGCCCCAGACCACGCCTTACTGGTGCTACAAACATTCAAGAATCTGTCATCCGGTCCAAGAAGCTCTTAAATTTCTGCGTCGCTACAGCAAAAATTCACTGGATCGCATTCGGGAGTTTGCTCCCAAACGCACATCGGCTCGCATCAGCATCCACCATGCGGACAGCCGCACCATCCAATTTCCGCCGATAGACGGCGTGATCACCAGCCCGCCCTACGTTGGATTGATCGACTACCACCGGCAACACGAATACGCCTACCACCTACTCGCGCTGCAAGACCGACGCACAGAGGAAATCGGCGCGGCAGCCTATGGGGCGAGTCAAAAAGCGCGGCAACGTTACCAGGAAGGCATCACCGCCGTATTCCGCAACGCCTTGCGCGTAATGCCGCGCGGCGGCAGGCTGATCGTCGTGGCCGGAGATAAATATCACCTGTACGATGAAATCGCCGCCGCGCTAGACGTGGAAACAGAAGGAATCGTCAAACGCCACGTGAACCGACGCACCGGGCGTCGCGCCAGTGAATTCTACGAGTCCATCTTTGTATGGCGGAAGAGATAGGAGAGGATATGCCGGCCATCAACGCTATTACCAGACAGAAGATCAAGGCTTACTTGGAAGCGTTCATCGAAAGCAAAGTGCAAAACTACCGTGACTTCAAGGCCCCGGTATTTGAAACAACCACATCCTACTTACAGGAACAATCATCGGCGGGGCGACTAAAACCTTTCCACGCGGCAATCATCCCCCAAGCCGTGATGCGCCTTAACGCTTTCGAGCGGGGCTTTAGCACCAGCCTGGGGACAACTTTTGAAGAATGTGCCTGTCTGATAGCACAAGATCATCATCAGTATGCAGAACGAGGATACGACCTCAAAGGTCCAATGAGCCGCGCAGCACTCAACGAGATTGAACGGCAAGTTGCACTTTATGACCGGAATCCCCAAGAATCGGCGGGACTTCCCACGCTGCCGCAGATGACCGAGCGCGTGTTGCAAGCGCAACGAGCTGATGACTTGGAAATTCACACCTCGCGGGCCGACTTATACATCCTCACCCACGACGGGCGCGAGCTTTTCTTTGAAATCAAATCTCCTAAACCCAACAAGGGGCAGTGTTTAGAAGTCACCCAGCGGCTACTGCGTTTCCATTTGCTGCGCGGACAAAACAGGCCCCAAGTTCAAGCCTACTTTGCAATGGCTTACAATCCTTACGGAGCAGAGCGCAGCCATTACCGTTGGGCAATACCGCGCCAGTATATGCCGTTCGATAGTAGCGTACTGATTGCCCAAGAATTTTGGACGCTGATCGGCGGTCCCGGCACCTACAACGAGTTGCTTGAGCTGTATCGCATTGTCGGGAAGGAAAAAAGCAAGTACATCCTTGACGCTTTCGTTTATGGATTTGGATAAAGAGGGTCTCACCGCAAGAAGCGCGGAGGCCACTGAGGAAAGGTCAAAAGCATGAAATCCAAGCACCTGTGGGCCGACCTGGCCTTGTTATTCGTCGCCATCATCTGGGGCGGCGCATTCGTCGCGCAACGTCTGGGGATGACGATGGTCGGGCCGTTCACCTTCAACGCGGCCCGCTTCGCGCTGGGCGGATTTGTGTTGCTGCCGTTTGTCCTGAGGGCACGCCACCGCGATCAAGCCGCCACTTGGTGGGACGGCATCGTGCTGGGCGGACTACTCTTCGGCGGCTCCACGCTCCAGCAGATCGGATTGATCTACACCAGTGCGGGGAAAGCGGGCTTTATCACCGGCTTGTACGTTGTGCTCGTGCCGCTGCTGCTGGCCTTAGGCTGGCGCGAGCGGATCGGTTGGCGCATCTGGCTGGGCGCGGGGCTGGCAACGGCGGGATTGTTCCTGCTCAGTATACAGCGGGGCTCCCGTCTTGCGCCGGGGGACGGCTGGGTACTGGCCGGAGCACTCTTCTGGGCACTGCACGTCATTGCCGTGGGGAAACTCGCGCCGGGGCGTAATCCGCTCCGCCTGGCGATGACACAATACTTCACGTGCGTGCTGTTGGGACTGCCCTTCATCATCTGGCGCGAGTCCCCCACCCTGACGGCTCTCTCCGCCGCGCTTCCGGCCATCGGCTATGTGGGATTGCTCTCCACAGCACTCGCCTACACAGTCCAAGTGGTGGGGCAAAGATACACCCGCCCGGCCCACGCGGCGATCATCCTCAGCGGGGAGTCCGTATTCGCGGCCACCTTCGGCTGGTTGCTGCTGGACGAACAACTCACGCCGCGCCAATGGCTGGGCAGTGCCGCCATCCTGAGCGGAATGTTGCTGGCGCAGTGGGGCGCGTCACAGGAGCGGCAGGTTGAACGGTTGCTCGGTTTCCATCAGGATGCCCCCAGGTCCACCCGCCGCAGCAATTGAGCGTTGAACGCCACAATCACCGTGCTCAGCGACATCAGCAGTGCGCCCACCGCCGGGGAGAGCAAAATCCCCTTTGAGGCCAGCACGCCCGCCGCCAGCGGCAGCGAGATCACGTTGTAGCCGGTGGCCCAAATCAGGTTCTGGATCATCTTGCGGTAAGTCGCCCGGCTCAGCTCGAAGATTTTGACCACGTCCAGCGGATTGGAGCGCACCAGGATGATCCCCGCCGACTCAATGGCAACGTCGGTGCCGCTGCCGATGGCGATGCCTACGTCGGCGCGGGTCAAGGCCGGAGCATCGTTCACGCCATCGCCGACCATCGCTACCCGTTTGCCTTGCGCTTGCAGCTCGGCGACTTTGTGATCCTTGTGCGCCGGCCTTGACCCGCGCCGACGTAGGCATCGCCATCGGCAGCGGCACCGACGTTGCCATTGAGTCGGCGG
>WFQZ01000045.1 GCA_015486785.1 Thermoflexales bacterium | reverse complement strand
TGCCCGTGCTGCTGATCTGGGGGCGGCTGGACACCGTGATCCCCTTTGAGCGCAGCGCGACGGCACGGCAGTTGATCCCGCAGGCCGAATTTCACGCCATTGACGACGCGGGGCACGTTCCCCACTACGAGCGGCCAGACCAAGTGAACCCGCTGTTGCTGGAGTTCTTGCGGAAACCGGCGCACTGATCGCGCCCGCTGCCTAGCATTTCCGCACCTCGTCCCTCAATCCCTGGGGGGCGAGGTTTTTTAGGTGCGACGCACGTCGGAAGTGCGTCGCACCAACTCACCACGAGGCGATTAGGTAGGCCAGGAAGATGCCCAGGTAGTTGCCCAGGGCGTAGCCGATGATCCCGATGGTGAGGCCGGAGAGGATCACGGCTTTGTTTTTGATCACGCCGGCGATGACCGGTACAATGGGCGGGGCGAAGATGAGCGCGGTGATGGTGATCAGGGTGGTGTCGGCGTCAATGCGGAAGAGCGCGGCCAGGGCGGCGATGCTCAGGAATGAGCCGTACACGGCGGTGATGATCAACAGCGGTAGGGCCAGGTTGGTGTCTTGAAAGTGCTCAAACTTTGCCATTGAGGCCACGGTGAAGCTGAAGACGAGGATCAGATAAAGCCCGGCTTGGAATGTGTGCGGGAGCTTGTTCACCGTGGGGATCAGGGAGGCCAGCACGCCTAGCGTGGTGACGGAGAGGATCACTGTGGCGGTGGTGGCGGAGGGGGGCACGAACGTGCTGAGCCAGCCACTTATGGCGAGGATCAGCGCGGATAGGAGAATCCCGCCAAGGAGTTGGGGCATCGTGGCGCGGGCGAGCACGCCGGCATAGGATTCAAATTCCGCCTGGGTATCCAGATGCGCTTCGTGTTGTTTCGCTCCCTGGAAAGGCGGCAGGAATCGTTGTAGCAGGGATGGGGCTACAAAGAGCAGCACCAGGAACATGGTGGTGGAGATGACGATGTCATAGGCGTTGGTCAGCACCAGGAGGCTGGAATCCACGTGCAGGGCCGTGCCCACCGAGACCAGGTTCGGCGTTCCGCCGACGTAGTCCCCTAGCAGCATCCCGGCCACTTGCCAGGTTTGCGGCAGCCACGGACGAAACAGCCAAGCCGCGCTCAGCAGCGTGCTTATCACGCCGCTGAAGCCCAGGACCATCGCCAGCATCGTCTTGGGGGCCAGACGGAACCAGCTTTTAAGGTTGCTGGAAAACAGCAGCAGCGGCAGGGAAAGGGGCACGGTGACCATGGTGACGAGGTTTTGCGCCTGCGCGGCTTCTGGAGGCAGTATCCCCAGGTTGCCTAGAATCAGCCCCGCGCCGTAGGCGACGGCCACGGTCCCGACCTTGTTGAGAGCACTGAGTTTTTGGCAGGCGTAGATGATCACTACCGGAAAAAGGACGTAAAACAGAATCAGCAAGATGAGCATTGTATCTCCATAGTGCGGGGCGGACAGATGCGACCATCTGCCCGCCCCGTGGTTTTATTTGTTGCGCACGATGAGCGGCAGATAGAGGTCGTAGTGAGCGGGTTGTGCGCCGAAGCTCCAGACGTAGGGCCGCTGCATGTCCACGTCGTCGTGGTAGCCGCCGGGGAGCAAGGTGACGGTGTAACGTGCGGCGGTGGTGAGTTGCACGGTCGGGGTGAAGGTCACAAGCGTACCGGCGATGTAGGGCAGGACGAGCGTATCAGGATAGGGGGCGAAGTTCGTTGCAGCGACGTGCAGAGTGCCGCTGAGCTGCCGCGTGGTATCCGAGAGGATGAAGGTGGCGGTGGTGATGCGTGCCGCGTCCAGCGGGCGGCTGAGCAGGACGTGGAGCGGCTGCGTGATCGCCCAGGTGGCGGCGTTGGCCGTAGGATAGTGCTCCACGACGAGCGGGTCGCGCCAGTTGTAGACCACATCGTTGATTTGCATCGTGCCGTCCGCGCCGTAGTCGGCGATCAAGTGGCGGTTTGCCGTGCCCACGAGCGTGCCCCAATTTTCCACCGTATCCCACGAGCCACGGGTGAATTTGTACTCCAACGCAGTGCCGTCGTCCACGGTGGCGGTGTAGGCCCAGCGGGTCGCGCTCATCTTGGTGAGCGGCTGATGGCCGGGACTCCATTCCGCGCCGAAGGCGGTGCTGTTGTTCCCGGCGATGTAGATCGTCTCGTCTGCCGGGGTGTAGGGCGGGATGGTGACGCAGAAATTCAGGGTGACGATGCGTGCTTCGGCGGTGGCGGAGACGGGGTTGGAGAATGCCGAGCGGTTGAAGGAGCGATCAAGGGCTTGGACGGTGTAGGTGTACCGTTGCCCGGCGGTGACGGCGGTATCGGTGTAGACAGTGGTCGGGGAAAGGATGCGGGCAACTTTGATCGCGGCGTCGGCGGATTGACCCGCGCCGTAGCGATAGAGGTCATACCCGTAGAGGTCGTTCGCGGCGACCGCGTCCCATTGGGTGGTGATGTGATCCACGCCCCAGTGGATGACGCGCAAGTTTTGCGGGACGGGCGGCGGCGTGGTATCGCTCGCCGGAAGGACGTGCAGGAGGCCCGGCTGCGGCGGCAGGATCGCCGTGCCGTTCTGATCGGCGTAGACCCAATCGCGCCCGTTGGTGGTGGAGAAGCGGTACAGGTAATGATAGTCTCCGGCGACTTCGGGGAGCAATTGCGCTTGGTATTCATCGCTGCTGCTCACGTCGGTGGTGTAGACGGCGTTCACCCAGTGCGTCCACGAGAGGTAGTCGGTGGCGGTGAGGCCGTATCCCAACTGCGCCTTCAGCCCGGCGGTGCTTCCTTCGATGGAGGTCACGCCGTTGATGGTCACCAGGCCGTAGATCGGCACGGTGGGCGTGATGCCCAAGGTGTGCGTGATCTCCAGTGGGCGGTCGAGGCGTGCTCCGTCAATGGTGTAGTGCGGCAGGGCGGAAACTTCGTTGGAAGGGCGGCTTTCCATATCCGCCGCATCTACGGCGGTGACGATGTAGTAGTAGGTCGTGCCGTTGGTGACGCCGCCATCCTGATAGGTGGTAACGGTGGCCGGAGTTGAGCCGATCAACCAGTAGCCGCCGCCGGAGACGTAGCTGCGGTAGATGTTGTAACCGGCGGTGGGGCTAACCGAGGCGCTCCAGTTGAGCGTGACCGAGCCGCTGCCCTCGGCGGCGGTCAGGTCGCTGGGCGGAGCGGGCGGGGCGAGCGGCTGTCCGGCGTCCACAACGAGGATGGCGCCCCACTTGGAGGGGACGGACAGTTGCAGCAGGCCATTGGTGACGGTGTACGCGGCGTTGTTGTCGAGCGCGTCGCTGAGGTGCGTGCCTTCGGGCAAATAGCCGCTCACGTCCACGGCGGCGTTTTGGGCGGAATCTCCCAGGTTCAGCACGACCACGGCGGCATCGTGCGCCGATTTCCGCCCGTAGGCGTAGAGGGCCGCGTCGTTGTCCGTGAGCAGGGTATCAAACGAGCCGGTACGCAGGGCCGGATGGGCGTTGCGGATGGCGATAGTGGTGCTGTAGTGCTGCCGCAAGCTCAGGTCTTGCTGCCGCCACGCGGGCAACGAGTCGTAGCCCGGCTCGTCGGGCCAGGGGTAAGGCTGACGGTTGTACGGGTCGCTGTAGAAGACGCCGCCGGCGTTGCCGGCAGTCTTTTCGCCGTAGCCCACCAAGCCCACTTCGTCGCCGTAGTAGATGGTCGGCGCGCCGGGCATGGTCATCTGGATGATCGCCAGGAGCTTGAGCCGCGCCTTGCCGTCGCTGTAGTCGTCGTCGGTGGGATCGCCGTCCTGATCCAGCGGGATGAGAACGCGGTTGGTGTCGTGACTGTCCACCAGGTTCATCATCGTGTAGAAGGCCGGTGGCGGGTAGTCTTCTTCAATGCCGTGCATCACGCGGTCGAACTGGCTGACGCTGAGGTGCTTGATGGTGCTGTTGGTATCTTGCCAATCGCTCTCGCGCAGCAGGCCGATGACGGCGTTTCGGAAGCGGTAGTTCATCGCGCCGTCCAGCTCGTCCCCCAGGACGAAGCGGCTGGCGTCGTTCCACTCCTCGGCCAGCGTGACGGCGTCGGGATCGGCCCGGCGGATGTCGTCGCGCCAGTCCTGCCAGAAGGAAGCGTCCACGTCCCCGGCTACGTCAAGCCGCCAGCCGTCCGCGCCTTGCTTGAGCCAGTAGGTGGCGATGGCGTCACTGTCGTTGAAGGCGGTGGTGCCGCTGTAGATGTAGGTGCGCACGGCGGGATTGTCCACTGTGTTGAGCTTGGGCAGGGATTTGAATCCCCACCAGGCGTCGTAGGTGGCGGCGTGCGGCGTGCCGTCGGAGCCGACACATTCGCCGGTGCCCGGCGTCACGTCGTGGAAGTAGTACCAACTGCGGTAGGTGCTGGTGGGCGATTCGCACGCGCCGAGGGTATCGTAGCGGCTGTAACGGTCAAAGTAGAGGCTGTCGCTGGAGGTGTGGTTGAAGACGCCGTCCAAGATCAGGTGCATGCCGCGCTGGTGCAGGGCCGTGGTCAGGCTGATGAAGGTGGTGATGTCCCCCAGGTTGTCGTCGATTTGCTCGTAGTTGGTGGTGTCGTACTTGTGGTTGGAGGGCGATTCAAAGATCGGGTTGAGGTACAAGGTGTTGATGCCCAGCGATTGCAGCATATCCAACTTGTCAAGGATGCCTTGTAGATCGCCGCCGTAGAAGAGTTTGCTGTACGAGCCTTCCCACGGGCCGCTGACGCGCGGATCGGGCACCGGCCAGTTCCAGCGCGGGGCGGTCAGCACACCGGGCGTTTCGCCGTAGAAGAATGTCCCGCTCACCGGATCGTTGGCGGTGAGGCCGTTGCGGAAGCGATCCGGGAAAATCTGGTAGATGACGGCGTCTTTGAACCAATCGGGCGTGGAGAAGTGCGGATCGTACACGTCGATTTGCCAGGAGCGATCCGCCGAATCATCGTAGGGCTGGCCGAGGCCGCCGTCCAGCAATTCGTCGTCCTCGTAGTAATCGGTGTCCGTGCCGTCGGTGACGATGAAGCGGTAGTAGAGGATGGTCAGGTAGGAAGGTGCGGCAAAGGACACTTCCCAAATCTCGTAGGCCCCGGCCTCGTCGGAGACGGTGGCCGCCGAGTGCAAGGGCAACAATCGCTGCTCCGATTTGGCCGTATCCCAGAGGCGCAGTTGCACGGAAGTCACATCGTGGGCGAAGGTGCGGAAGCGCAGGGTGATGGTGG
>WFQZ01000044.1 GCA_015486785.1 Thermoflexales bacterium | reverse complement strand
GCCCAGACGTCTGACTACTTCGGCATCTCGGTCTCCATCAGCGGCGACACGCTGGTGGTTGGCGCCCCCGATGAAGACGCCGGGGGCGACAACGCCGGGGCAGCCTACATCTTTGAACGCAACCAAACCGGAGCCGATGCCTGGGGCCAGGTGACCAAACTGACCGCCTCAGACGCCCAGGCGGGTGACGGCTTTGGCATCTCGGTCTCCATCAGCGGCGACACGCTGGTGGTTGGCGCCCCCGATGAAGACGCCGAGGGCGCCAACGCCGGGGCGGCCTACACCTTTGCCGGCAGCGGCACCTGGGGGCCAAAGGCCAAACCCACCGCTGCCGACGGCGCGGCGGGTGACAGCTTTGGCTACTCGGTGGCCATCAGCGGCGATACCCTCGTCGTCGGGGCCTACCTGGACGACGACAACGGCGACAGATCCGGCTCGGCCTACGTTTTCTCCCGCAACCAAGGCGGGATAGATAATTGGGGGCAAACAGCAAAAATCACCGCCACCGACGGCGCGGCAGGGGATAACTTTGGCTACTCGGTGGCCATCAGCGGCGATACCCTCGTGGTCGGTGCTTCTTTCGACGACGACAACGGCGGCGACTCCGGCTCAGCTTACGTCTTCTCACGCAACCAGGGCGGGGCCGACGCCTGGGGCCAGGTGGTCAAACTGATCGCCGACGACGGAGCTGCTTCTGACCACTTTGGCAATCCCGTCGCCATCAGTGGCGACACCATCGTCATCGGGGCCGCCTGGGACAACGACAACGGCGGCCACTCCGGATCGGCCTATGTCTTCTCCCGCAACAAGGACGGGGACGACGCCTGGGGCCAAGTCGTCAAACTGCTCCCCGACGACGGCGCGGCTTCTGACTTTTTCGGCGCCGCCGTTGCCATCAGCGGTGAGACCATCGTCGTCGGGGCCAACTGGGACGACGACAAGGGATCTGACTCCGGCTCGGCCTATGTCTTCTCCCGCAACAAGGGCGGGGCCGATGCCTGGGGCCAGGTCGCCAAACTGACCGCCGCCGACGGCGCGGCTTCTGACTACTTTGGCGCTCCCGTCGCCATCAGCGGCGACACCATCGCCGTTGGGGCCACCTGGGACGACGACAACGGCGACAACTCCGGCTCGGCCTATGTCTTCACCCGCAATCAGGGCGGCGCGGACAATTGGGGGCAGACCCAAAAAATCACCGCTACCGACGGCGCGGCTTCTGACTACTTTGGCAACTCCGTCGCTATCAGCGGTGATACCATCGTCGTCGGTGCTCCTTTCGACGACGACAACGGCGACAACTTCGGCTCGGCCTATGTCTTCACCCGCAATCAGGGCGGTGCGGACAATTGGGGGCAAACAGCGAAAATCACCGCCGCCGACGGCGCAGTGAATGATTACTTTGGCAACTCCGTCGCTATCAGCGATGATACCATCGTCGTCGGGGCCTACGGAGATGACGACGGCGGTGCCGGTTCCGGCTCGGCCTACGTCTTTCGCCGGATATCTTCCTTCCCCGACTTGACCGTCGCTAAGGCCGTCGCCCCGGCGAACGCCGCTCCCGGCGATGTCATTACCTACACCCTCACCTTCTCCAACGCGGGACCGGGCATCGCCACGGGCGTGGTCGTCACCGACATCATCCCCGTCAGCCTTACCGTGCAGAGCGTCATCAGCAACGGTGTGGCCATCACCGATACCGGCGCCGGCCCGTCCTACGTCTGGGACGTAGCCGATCTCGCCTCCGGCGCGGGCGGCGTCATCACCATCACGGGGGTGTTGTCCGCTCCGCTGGCGGCGGGGACCTTTACCAACACGGCCATCATCGCCACTACCGCCACCGAGGTTGTCCTCGCCAACAACGAGAGTCGCGCCGGCGTGACCGTGCGCAACTTGCCTCCCGTCGCCGATGCGGGCAGTCCGCAGATGGTCGACCCCGGCGCGTCCGTGCAACTGGACGGCTCGGCCAGCAGCGACCCTAACGGCGACGCGCTGACCTACGGCTGGGCGCAGACCGGCGGGGCAAGCGTCGCCTTGAGCGGCGGCGATACGGTCAGCCCCACCTTCACCGCACCGCCGGCGGCGGGCGTGTTGACATTCCGCCTCACCGTCACCGATACGGGCGGATTGACGGACACCGCTATAACCACCGTCACCGTGTGCTACGGCATCGCTACGCTGACCGCCGGCAACGACAGCCCCACCGTGCTCAGTCAGACCACCACGCTGACCGCCGCCGCTCGCACCGCCGGCGGGACGCTGCTCCTGGACGACGCCACCTACACTTGGGCCTTCGGCGATGGCACGCACGGCAGCGGGGCCGTCGTGACCCACGTCTACCCGGCGGCGACAGTCTACACCGCCGTTGTCACCGCCAGCAACCGCGTGAGCGTGCTCACGGCCACCACCACCGTCACCATCACCACAGAGGAACACGCGATCTACCTGCCGCTGGTGCTGCGGAACAGGTGAAAACACACATTGCCCGATTGAGAAAGCCCCCAGGGAGCCATCCCTGGGGGCATCAACGTCAACGCGGTAGATTTTACCTCAGCGACGCTCGGCGTCTAGCATCTGTAAGAAGGCCACCGCTGGGAGAATGGGAATTCCAGCGAAAGGGTGCAGCACCAGCAGGTCTTGGTCTCCGCTGACGATGACGTCGGCCTCTCCGGCCACGGCTACTTCCAAAAACTTGTCGTCTCTGGGATCGCGGCAAGCGGTGATTCGCTCTTGCGGCACTACCGCCTCCCCGCGCAACAGGATGAGGCTGACAACGGTTTGGATGTCCTGGTCGGTCAAGCGGTATTTTTCACGGATACGCGGGCGGTTGAGAACATCCACCAGTTCTTCCAGCAGTGGTTGGGCATAGAGCAAGGTATAGTCCCCGTGGCGCAAGCGCAGCAGCACCGGGCCGACGGTGCCGCTGGGCTTGATCACGGCCCGCACCAGGATGTTGGTGTCAACGACGGCTCGCATCTGTATCAGTTACCCAGTTCGGCGCGAGCGGCGGCCACGTCGCCCGCCACCTCTTCTTCGCTGACTACCGCGTTCTGCTCCGCCATCCGGGTGACCAATTGGTCGAAGCGAGCCAGTACCTGTTGTTCTTGCAATCTCATAAAGCGAAGGAATTCCTCATACGAGATGAGGGCTGCTTCTGGCCTGCTGCCGCGCGTCAGGACGTAAGGGACGTTTTCTTTAGTTACTTGGTCAAAGACGGGCCGGAAGCGTCGCTGTAGTTCAGTTACGCCAATGATTCTGTACATTGTGTTCCCTCCTAGCGATGAAGTATGTATTCTAGTGTGTATTGTACTGCATATTGAGTTCTGTGCTATCCGCTGTGGGCCGCCACGAGGGTTGCACTGGCTGCGCGTTTGCCCGCAAGCGTCTCCTCCCGGCACTCCCCGTGCTCTGACTCTGTACTCCGACGCATCTTCGTGGTGCGCCGCACGTGGGTGATGGGTTATCGCTCCTGTCCTTGACAAGATTGCATTTTGTGGATAGAATTACCATCACACTATGAAATATGACGGTACTCTTATCCGCCTTTGATAACGATGGAGACACGCAAATCAATTCAAGATGCTATCGCCCAATTCCGTCGACACGGCGGCGTTCTGCGCACCGCTCAAGCGTTGCGCTTGGGCATTCACCCGCGCACCCTCTATCGGATGCGCGATTCCGGCGTGCTGGAACGGCTCAGCCGGGGTCTCTACCGCCTGGCCGAGTTGCCCCCTCTCTCCAACCCCGATCTGGTGACGGTTGCTCTCAAACTCCCTCAGGCTGTCGTCTGCCTAGTCTCTGCCCTGGCTTTCCACGAATTGACCACTCAAGTTCCCCACGCTGTGGATGTCGCTCTGCGCCGGGGGAGCGAGCGTCCGCGCCTGGAGTATCCTCCCTTGCGCTTCTTTTGGTTCTCGGGGCTGGCCTGGAGCGAGGGGGTAGAGACCTATCCGCTGGATGGTGTTCTCGTTCGCATCTACAACCCGGCCAAGAGTGTGGCCGATGTCTTCAAGTACCGGGCCAAGATCGGCTTGGACGTGGCTCTTGAGGCCCTCAAGCAATATCGTCGGCACGATAACTTTGATGTGAGCGAACTGCTGCACTATGCCCGCATCTGCCGGGTTGAAAAAGTGATCAAGCCTTACCTGGAGGTGCTGCTGTGACTCGTAACCTCGCCGCATCCGTTCATCTGCCGCGTTTCTCCAACCTGTGCTCCGGCGATTGTGGAGGGTCGCTGTTTTGAGCGACATTGGTCAGCCGGAGGCCCTTGGGCATAGAGGGAACGCCACGCGGCACTCACCGCGTGGCGTTTGTTTTTTGTCGGGGGCCTATTTCTTCGTCAGTTGACCGAGGATGTCCCACAGGCTTTTGCGCTGCGGTTGCGGGTTGAGTCGGAGGCGGTGCAGGGCGACGCTGTTTTCTAGGCCTCGGATGGGGCTGATGAATGAGTCGCGCCGGTAGGGTTTTTCCATCGCGGCGATGCCCGGTTCGGTGTAGACGGCCTGGGTGAGGAGTATTTCTTGCTCTTTGGCGAGGTTGCTGACGCGGGCGGCGATGTTGACGGTGGTCCCGAAGTAGTCCAGCCGCTCATTGAGGGTGACGACGATGGCCGGGCCGGCGTGGATGCCGATCTTGAGGTGCAGACGGCGGTCGTCTCGGAGTTGGTGTTCGTTGTTGAAGGCTTCCAGGCGGGTGTTGGCATCAATGGCGGCTTGTAAGCCTTGCGTGGCCCCGGTGAAGGTGGCCATCACGCCGTCGCCGATGGTTTTGACTACCGCGCCGCCGGCGTTCAGGATGGCGTCGGTGACGATGGCGAAATGTTCGCTGACGAGGTTGAAGGCCAGCGGATCGCCGTTGCGGGCGTAGAGGGCCGTGCTGCCGGTGAGGTCGGAAAACCACAGCACCATTTTGCGGACTTCCAGGTATTCCCCGTGGGGTAAGGGTTCGTTCTGCGCCCAATCGCGGAATGTTTGTACGGTCATCAGCTCGTACACGGTGGTAGGGGGAAAGCGGGTGTGCAATTCGTGACGGTAGGCCTGGTCGGCGGGCGAATCTTCCAGATGCCGCAGGGCGGGGTGCGGGGAAAAGGTGACCTGGGTTTCGGCGTCGGTGTGGATGGTGAAGTGCGTGTGGCACGCGGGGCAGGTCGCTTCGTGGAGAGGCGTTTGGAAGGGGTTGGTGATGTCCATAAAGCCTTTGCAGACCGGACATTCCAGCTCCCAATGAAGGACTACGTCGCCCGCGAACATAGCATCCACGAGGGTTTCCAGTGTTGCCCGCGTGGGAGCGTCGTTGGCGGCGGCGATCTGGCTGGGACGGGCGTGGTAAACGTCGCGGGCCGGGGCTTGCCGGAAGTAGGTCTTTATCCGTTGGTACAAATCTTGGTGTTTCATAATGAACCTCCTGGGTGTCATTGAGTATACTCCAAAACATCAGCCCGCCAGCCGATGAGTTTACGCTTGCTCGCCGAGACCGATGCACTCCCCTATCCCCGCCCTTACCCAGGCTGATGCGGCGGGTCATTGCACCTCAAGGCAAAGCCCGTATACTTATTTTCTGGGTAACTGCTCACGCTCTCGTTGCGCTGCGCTTCTGACGGGCGTCGCAACCTTTGACCGGTCGGAGTTGACTCTGTGGAACTGCAACTGTATCTCGAAATCCTGAAAAGGCGGGCGTTGGTGATCATCATCACGGCTTCACTGGCGTTGGTGGTCGTCACCGCGTGGGGGCTGCTGACGCCGCCGCTGTACACCGCCTACACCACGGTGCGCGTGCTCCTGGATATGGGGGTGACGGATTTTTTGATGCGGGAAGAGTACAATTTGCGGTTGATGAACACGTACCAGCGCATCTTGGAAAGCGATCCCATCCTCCAGCAGGCGATTGATAGTTTGCAGCCACGTACCGCCGGGTTGAAGGTGGTGGACCTGCGGGAACGGCTCAAAATCGAGGTGATCCCGAATACGGAGCTGATTTCAATCTCGGTGCAGGATGAGGACCCGACTGTGGCGCGGGATTTGGCTAATACGCTGGCGGATTTGTTGATCCAGTACACCAAGGAGCTTTATGTGGGGAGCAACAAGAGCACTTTGCAGGTGGTGGAGGATCAGCTCAAGGAGTTGGGGGCCGAGATTGATAGCAACCGCAAGCAGCTTTCGGAGTTGCTGGCGCAGGGGCAATTGGGGCCGGAGGTGGACGATCTGCGCAACCAGATCAAGTTTAAGGAAGAGTCCTACGACCGACTGTTTGCTAAGTACGAGTCGGCGCAATTGAATGAAGCGTTGAAGGCCAACAGCATCACCGTGCTTTCCCCGGCCACCTTGCCCACTTATCCCACCAACAGCTTGGGCGTGACGCAGGTAGGCTTGAGTTTGATCGTGGGCGTGTTTTCGGGCATCGGCCTGGCGTTGGTGATGGAGAATCTGGATACGCGCATCCGCAGCCCGCAGCAGTTGGAGCGGGTGAGCAATCAACCGGTGCTGGGCAGTGTGCCCGCCGGGATGCTGGCCGATACGGCTAAGGAGAAGTCGCTGGCGGCCCGCGTGAGCCGTCCCATTGAGGAGGCTTACCGCTTGTTGAGCATCAATCTGCCGGCTTTGAAGGGCGTGGTGACGGTGCAGACAATCCTCATCACCAGTGCCCTGCCGCGTGAGGGAAAGTCCACCGTGGCGATCAACCTGGCGCGGACGATTGCCGAAAAGGGGCAAATCGTGTTCCTGATTGAGGCGGATTTGCGCCGTCCGCTGTTGGTGAAGAAGCTGGGGTTGGAATCGGCGATGCAGAGCAAGCTCGGCCTGGGGAAGTTCCTTTCGCGGCGGCTTTCGCTGAATCAGGAGCTGCTCAGCCGTATGACGCAGCCCACCAAGTGGCCGGGCTTGTTTGTGATCGGCGGCTACGGCGCGGGCGGTAACCTCAATCCCACGGCGATGCTGGCCGCTCCGGCGATGGAGGAACTGCTCAGCTATTTGAGCACGCAGGGCTATATGTCGTTGATTGACTCGCCGCCGGTGCTGGGGATGGCCGATGTGTCGGTGCTCGCGCCCAAGGTTGACGGGGTGCTGCTGGTGGCCCGCGAAGGACTTTCCAAGCGCGAGCAGGTGCTCGCCGCGCTGAAGCAGTTGCGGGCCAGCGATTCCAACGTGCTGGGCACGGTGTTCATCCAGCGCAGCGATAAAGGCTGGGGGTACGAGTGATGCTCCACGACGACAATTGGCTTTCGCGGCACTTCACCACGATGGGCATGGTGTGGCGTCTGCTGGTGCGGCAATACCGCCGCTGGATTCAAGTCCCGTGGGTGCAAAAGACCGTCGAGTACGGCGTGGCCGCGCTGGTGGGAATTCTGATGGGGGTGCTGCTGGTGGTGGCCCGTGCCAGCTCCACCACGATGTTGGGGCTGGTGTTCTTGATCCCCATCGGCGTGACCGCCGTGATGCTCATCAACGACCTGGAGCGGACGGTGTTGGCCGCCATCGCGATCAGCGTGCCGCTCAACCTCGATTTTTCGGTGATTATCAGCCCGCACGCCCGCAACACGTACAATTTGCTGCACGGACATCATACTATCGTCGCGCTCACCGAGCTGCGTGTCTCGCTGGTGACGTTTATGCTCATCGTGGGCTACGCGATCTGGCTCACCGGCACCACCCGCAGCGGCAAAAAGAAGCTGATCCACCTTTTCGGCGGGACCAGCGTGCCGATTTTGGCCTTGTTCCTGATCACCACGCTTTCGGCGATGTGGGCCACCGACCGGCAACTCTCTTACTTCCGCGCCGAGCAGGTGTTTGAGCTGGCGGTGATGTACTTGTACCTGGCCAATCACCTGACGACGTTTGACGAGATGATGTTTTTCATCCAGGTGTTTATGGGGGCGATGCTGGCCGAAAGTCTGTTGATGATCTGGCAATGGCTCACCGGCGCGGAGTTTTGGATCGTGGGGATTGAGGCGATTGTCTACTCCGACCCTCGGCGGGTGGGCGGGACGCTGGGCGGCCCCAACATCGCCGGCGGGCTGCTGGCGGCTTACGCGGCGATCACCAGCGCGATGATCTGGGTGTTTCCCAAGGCGCACCAAAAACTCTTCGCGCTCGTGTGCTTTGTGGCCGGAAGCATCGCCCTGCTCAGCACCGCTTCCCGCTCCAGTTGGGCCGGGACGGTGCTGGCGTTGGCGGTATTTTCCACCGTGGGTTTGCTGCGGGGCTGGGTGAGCATGGAGATGGTCGGCTTGCTGGTCATCGGGGCGATGATCATCGGGGCGATCTTCTACCCGATGATCCACGAGCGGTTGACCGGCGACGACAACGGCTCCGCCGAGAGCCGCGAGAAGATGGCCAAGTTGGCCTGGAACATGATTCAAGCGAACTTTTGGTTCGGCGTGGGGGCGAACAATTACGCCTTGCTGGCCCGCGACTACTACACCTCCGATGTGGGCTATCTGGGGTACGTGATTGATTCCTCGGTTCACAATCGCTATCTGCTGATCTGGGCCGAGACCGGTTTATTCGGCCTGATGATTTACCTGAGCTTTCTGATCTCCCCGCTGCTGACGGCGGCCCGCTACGTCCTTTCGGTGCATCGGGAAGTCTCGCTGCTGGCCCTGGGATTCGGCGGCGGATTGATGGCCCTCACCTTGCAGATGTTTGTGGAGCATTTCGATACCCGCCCTTCGGCTTTGATGGTGTGGCTGCTGATCTCCTTGATCGCCAGCTTGCGCAACCTGGAAGACGAGGCGCAGCGTGAATCCGGAGCCGTGGCATGAGCAATCCGCGCCGCATCTTCAAAAACACGGTGGTCTTGACCTTGAACAGCGTGACCCAGCAAGTGGGAAACATCCTGCTGTTCTTCTACCTTTCGCGCCTGCTCCAGGTGGAAGGCGTGGGCATCTACACCACGGCGATGGCGGTATTCCAGACGGCGAGCATCGGGTGCAGCATGGGCTTCGATAGTTTCATCCCCCGCGAGCTGGCGAAAGACCTTTCAAAGACGAACCGCTACTTGATTCACGCCAGCTTGGTGGGGCTGACGAGTGCCTTGTTGCTCATCCTGGTGCTGCTGCTGGTGATCCCGCACACGCACTATTTGCCGCAGACGAAAGTCGGAATCTACATCATGTCGCTGGTGCTGATCCCCACGGCCTTGCTGACCGTGTGGCGAGCGGTCTTCATCACCTACGGCAAGGCGGAATACATCGCCGTGCCCTCCCTCGTCGCCATCGTCGGGCGGATTGTGAGTGGCCTGGGGTTGCTGGCGTTGGGCTTCTCGGAGATCAGTTTGCTGGTGACTTATGCCGTGTTTTCCTATCTGCTGCTGGCCGTGACGCCCTATTTCCTCTGGAAGCACATCATTCACCCCCACTGGGAATTTGATCGCCGCTTTCTCTGGGCGATGCTGGGCGAACTGAAGGTGTTTATGGGGATGGTGCTGCTGGGCACGCTGTTTTCTCAGGCGGAGGTCTTGATCCTCTCCGTGACGCGGGGCGAGGACGCGGTGGGGCTTTACAGTGCCGCTTGGAAGCTGGTCACGCCCTGGGTGATGATTCCGTCCAACTACATGGCGACGGTCTTCCCGGTGCTGACGATGGCCTATCAACAATCGGACGCGCAGGCCGCCGAGATTCAAAACCGCTCCATCAAGTACCTGTGGGCGGTGGCTTTCCCGCTCACGGTGGGATTGGTCACCGTGGCCGGCGTGGTGGTGCCGCTCTTCTACGGCTCAAGTTTCCACGAGGCCATTCCTGCGCTGCGTATCCTGGCGTGGTATCTGCCGTTGAACTTCTGCAACACCGTCTTTTGGCGCAGTCTGCTGGCCCGTGATGAGCATCGCTTGGTGCTGCGCGGCCAATTCCTCACCGATGTCTTCCGCGCCGGATTGGCCTTGCTGCTCACGCCGAGGTTCGGATTTATGGGCGCGGCTGTGGCGATGGTGCTGGGGCGCACGTCTGGATTTGGCTACAATGCGTATCACCTGCGCCGCTTGGGGATGCCTTTGCCGCTGCTGCGTCTGGGCGGCAAGCTCGCGCTGGCCGCCGGGGTGATGGGTGTGACGACCTGGGCCGCACTGCATTGGGCTGCGCTGCAATGGCCCACGTCGCAATGGCTCAGCGTCTCCTTGATTGTTCCGCTGGCGGCGGGCGTCTACGGGCTGCTGATCGTTGCGCTGCGGGCTTTCGACGCCGACGACTTGGACGGCTTCCGCCAAATCTGGCGGCGGGGGAAGGCGTATGATTGAGCTTTCGGTGGTGATCATCGCCCGCAACGAAGCGGCGCACATTGAGCGGGCGATCACCTCGGTGCTGCGGGCGGTGCGCCCGTTCCCGCAAGCCGAGGTGCTGTTGGTGGATTCCGCCTCCACCGATGAGACGGTGGACATCGCCCGCCGCTTCCCGCTGACCATCGTCCGCTTGCGCCCCTCGTGGCCCAAATCCGCGTCGGCGGCCCGCTACATCGGGATGAAGGTCTCGCGGGGCACGTTCATTATGCACCTTGACGGCGATATGGAGTTGGATGAGCAATGGTTGGTGCGAGCCTTGCCGGTGCTGCGGACGCATCCGCAAGCCGCCGGTGTGGACGGCTACTACCGCAACGTGACGGTGCGCCCCGGCCAGCCGCCGGAGCTTTACGATGAACATCGCAGCTTCTCGCCGCAGCCGGTGCCGGTGCGTTACTTCACCGGAGCCGCGCTCTACCGGCGGGCGGCGTTGGAGGCGGTGGGCGGCTTCAATCCCTACCTCATCTCCGAGGAGGAGCCGGAATTGTGCATCCGCCTGCGCGGCAACGGCTATCAATTGCTGCGCCTGCCCTATCTGATGGGCCTGCATTACGGCCCGCCGATCAACTCCTGGGATTACACCGTGCGCCGCCTCAAGCGCAACCTGTGGGTGGGATACGGACAAGTGCCGCGTTATCATCTGCGCTCGCCGCTGCTGCCGATGGTGCTGCGTGAACGCACCTTGCGCACGCTCGTTTATCTCGCCGGCGTGCTGGGGATGTTGCTCTGCGCCCTGGCGAGTCTGCTGCTGCGCACCTTCGTGCCGCTGACGTTGGCCCTCGGCGGGGGACTGCTGGCGTTCGCCGTCTGGAGCTGGCGCAAGCGCAGCGTCCGCGCGGCGTGGCAAAGCCTCGTCCTGCAAACGCTGGTGGCTTACAGCGCGGCGCGGGGCTTCCTGATGCGTCCCTTGCCGCCGGAGACGTATCCCACTGCCGTAGAAGTCGTGCAGCGGATGGAGGACTGTTCGGAGGCGCAAACTTCTGTGCGCCGCCCCCGTAATCAAAATTGACATTCGGCCTGGCATGTGCTAAACTCTCGTTGAAGTTGAAGGAGGCTTTCATTATGGATGAGAAAATCAAGATCGTGTGTGTAGAAGATGAGCCAGATGTTATTGAGCTAATTCGGATCATTCTACGCGACCCGAAGTACGACTTTACCGGTGCGCTGGGCGGTCAACAGGGCATTGATACTATCCGCGAGCTGAAACCCGATCTGGTGTTCCTGGACCTGATGATGCCGGACGTGGACGGCTGGGCTGTTTATCGGCAGATGAAGGCCGATCCGGAATTGCAGCACATCCCCGTGATCCTGGTGACGGCGAAGGCGGATAACATTGACAAAGTCCTGGCGGTACACATCGCCAAAGTGGACGATTACATCACCAAGCCCTTCGGCCCGAAGGAGCTGATCGCCAGCGTCCGGCGGGTGCTGGGAGTAAAGTGAATTTTTAAGGAGGAGCGGATGGATTTGACCTTGAAAGTGGTGCCCATAGAGAAACCGGAAGCAATCAACTTCATCCTGGGACAAACGCACTTCATCAAGACGGTGGAGGATGTTCACGAAGCCTTGGTGACGGCGGTGCCGGGGATCAAGTTCGGTTTGGCGTTTTGTGAAGCCTCAGGGGCCAGGTTGGTGCGCTGGAGCGGAACCGATGAAGCGATGATCGCCTTGGCCAAGCAAAATGCGTCCGCCATAGGTGCGGGCCATAGCTTCATCATCTTCCTGGGAGAAGGATTTTACCCTATCAACGTGCTGCGGGCGATCAAAAATGTGCCCGAAGTTGCCCATATCTTCTGCGCCACCGCCAACCCCACCTCGGTGATCGTCGCCGAAACGGAGCAGGGGCGCGGCATCTTGGGCGTGATTGATGGTTTTTCCCCGCTGGGTGTGGAAGACGAGGACGGAATTGCCTGGCGCAAGGGATTCTTGCGCACCATCGGCTACAAATTCTAAAGACCGTGGCTATCGTTTCCCCGCCACGGCACTGGCTGGATCAGGTCCGGCGGGACCCTGTCCCGTGGTTGCTGGACCCCGGCAATCCCTCTGTGCGCTGGATGATGCTGCGGGATGTGTTCCACAAACCGCCCGCAGCATTGGCCGAGGCGCAGCAGCAGATCGCTGCCTGGCCGCCGGTGCAGACCTGGCTGCAACACTGGCTTGAACCGCACTTCTGGGGACGGCGTAACAACCCTTACTACGGCGGCGCGGTCGGAAACTTCGGCGTCTTGTACCTGTTCGCCCAATTGGGCGTGCCGCGCATCGCGCAAGTGGAGCCGGTGTGCGAAAATCTGCTCGCTATGGGACTCCATAACGAGCGCGGCTTTTCCCCGAACGAAGGCCCGGCCTCGCCGTGGATGTGCTACACCGGCATGTCGCTGTTCCTGCTGCGCCATTTCGGCTACCAGGACGATCCCCGCTTCCACCTGGCGTGGGATGTGATGTTGCATTCTTTGCTTCATCGCTCCGAGCGGCTCAGTTGCCCCATCGCCGGGGGCGGATGTCCCGCCGGGTGGACGAAGCTGCTCCTTGCGCTGCTGGCTTTGCCGGAAGCGGAGCGCAACGCGGAGGAGCGTGAGGCCATCGTCGTGCTGGCGACGCGGCTGCTGGAGCATCCCTACGACTTCAAGGGCTGGGATCGCGATTGGCTGGCGTGGGCTTTTCCGCGCTACTACGACTCCGACTTGATTGAACTGTGCCACGCGCTGGTGCGAACTCCGCTGCGGGATCATCCACGCTTCACGGCGTTCCTTGAGCTGCTGGTGGAATCGCAGACAGAAGAGGGCGTGTGGCACAAACGCCGCAATACGCCAGTGCTGCCGCTGGAGCGCATCTATCATCCCAGCCGCTGGCTGACGTTTGAGGCCGTGCATACGCTGATGTTGCAATATGGAGACCCGATCTATGCAGCCTAAATCTCAACTCAATGCCGGGGGACGCTACACGGTGATCCCCCGCACTTTGATCTTCCTGACGCGCGGCGAAGAAGTGTTGCTCCTGCGCGGTGCGCCCGACAAACGCTTGTGGGCGAATCAATATAACGGCTTCGGCGGGCACATTGAAGCGGGCGAAACGCCCTATCAAGCGGCAGTCCGCGAGCTGCGCGAAGAGACGCACTTGGAAGTGCCCGACCTCACCTTGCGGGCCATCGTCCACGTCACCTTGCCCACGCCGCCCGGCGTGATGATGTTCGTGTTCGTCGGCCCCGCGCCCGCCGCCGAGCCGCGTCCCTCGCGGGAAGGCGTGCCGGTCTGGGTGCGGCGTGATCGGTGGGCGGACTTGCCCTTGGTGGAAGACCTGCCGTATCTGCTGCCGCGCCTGTTTGAGCCGGGGCCGTTGCTCTTTGGGCACTACACCTTCGCCCCGGACGGCCTGCGCGTCACCTTCGAGCCGTCGAGCCAATAAAAAACAGGCTGCCTTGCAGCAGCCTGTCGGGATGAGCGCGGGTTAAAGCTCTTTCTGTCGTTCTTCAATGTACTTGACGGCATCTCCCACGGTGAGGATTTGCCGCGCGTCCTCGTCGGGAATCTGGTGCTCAAATTCATCCTCAAAGGCCATAATCAGCTCCACCAAATCCAGCGAATCCGCGCCCAGATCGTCGCGGAAGTTCGCTTCCGGCGTAATTTCTTCCGGCTCAATGGCGAGAACATCCACGATGATGTCCCTGATGCGTCCGAACATTTCATCACTCATAATTGCCTCCTCGTTAAGTTAAATAGCGGTCTAGGTAACCGCGTGCTATTGTAGCCTCAGCCTCTGGAAAAGTCAAGATTGACGCGCGTTTTGCTTCGGGTATAGTTTTTGTGCTTAAATTTGTGCCTCAGGATAATCTATGACCACCACAAGCCGGAAATTAGATCACATTCGGATCAGTTTGGAAGAAGATGTTAGTTTTGAGCGGCGCACGACCGGATTTGAACAGCAGCACTTTGTCCACCAAGCCTTGCCGGAGCTTGACTTGGCGGACGTGGATACGACGGTAACTTTCCTCGGTCACCGTCTGGCGTTTCCCCTGATTATTGCCTCAATGACCGGCGGCACGCCCGAAGCCGCTGCCATCAATCAACACCTGGCCCAGGCGGCTCAAGCTCTGGGGATTGGGATGGGGCTTGGCTCGATGCGGGCCGCGCTGGAGTCGCCCGATTTGGCTTGGACGTATCAGGTGCGCCGTTACGCGCCGGACATCCTGCTGCTGGCGAACCTGGGCGCGGTGCAATTGAACTACGGCTACGGCGTGGACGAATGCCGCCGCGCGGTGGAGCTGGTGGAGGCCGACGCGCTGATCCTGCACCTTAATCCGCTGCAAGAGGCTCTCCAGCCGGAAGGCGACACGCGCTTCTCCGATCTACTGCGGAAGATCGCGGCGGTCTGCGCGGCCTTGGATGTGCCGGTGGTGGTGAAGGAAGTCGGGTGGGGGCTTTCACGGCAAGCGGCGCGGCGGCTGGTGGAGGCCGGTGTGGCCGCCTTGGACGTGGCCGGGGCCGGGGGCACGTCGTGGAGTCAGGTGGAAATGTTCCGCAGCACCGACGCGCGGCAGCGGCAAGTCGCGGCGGCCTTCCGTGATTGGGGCATCCCGACTGTGGCCTCGTTGCAGAACGTGCGCTTGGTGGATGCTCACATCCCGCTGATCGCCAGCGGCGGCGTGCGCACCGGCATTGACATCGCCAAATCCATCGCCCTGGGCGCGGATGTGGCTTCAATGGCTGCCCCGCTGCTCCGTGCGGCGATGACCGGCCCCGCAGCCTTGACGGAGCTGTTGCACGTGCTGGCGCGTCAACTGCGGGTGACGATGTTCGCCGTGGGCGCGGCTGATGTATCTGCCCTGCGCCGCGCCGAGTTGCTGACTTCGTGAGTGAGAGTTTTTAGAGGAGAGGCAATGACTTTACAACCTTACCTGGACGCGCTGAAGGCTGAAATGCAGCGAACCGTCGTGCCTACGGAGACATCTCCCGCCGGGCCGTTTATGTTTGATATGTTGCGCTATCACCTTGGTTGGCTGGACGCCGACTTCCGGCCGGTGGAAACTTACACCGGCAAACATCTGCGCCCCTTGCTGACGATGCTCTTCTGCGAACTGCTGGGCGGCGATTGGCGGGATGCTCTACCGGCGGCTTCGGCGGTGGAGCTATTGCACAACTACACCTTGATCCACGATGACATTGAGGATCGGGATCGTACCCGCCGGGGACGGGAAACGCTTTGGTCCCTGTGGGGGCTGGCTCAAGCCATCAACGCCGGAGACGCGCTCTACGCCATCGCTTACCTGGCCCTGCTGCGGCTCTCTGAGCGCGGCGTCCCGCCGGAGCGGATGTCGCTGGCGGTGCAATCCTTTGCCGCCGGCTCCTTGCGGGTGACGGAGGGGCAGGCCTTGGACATCGCCTTTGAGCAGGACGCCGAGGTGGATGAGGCCACCTACCTGGCGATGATCGCCGGGAAGACGGCGGCATTGCTCTCGCTCTCGTGCGAGCTGGGCGGCATCGTGGCCGGAGCTTCCCCAGAGGTGCTGGCGGCGTTGCGCGAGTTTGGATTCGCCCTGGGCATCGCCTTCCAGATGCAAGATGATCTGCTGGGCTTGTGGGGCGATCCGCAGCATACCGGCAAACCCGCCGGGGCCGACTTGCGCCGCCGGAAAAAGACGCTCCCGATCCTGCACGGCCTGGCGCACAGCGCGGAACTGCGCGCATTGCTCGCTCAACCGGTGGCGGAGGATGCCACGGTACAGCGTGCCCTGCAACTCCTGGAGCAAGTCGGCAGCCGCGCTTACACGGAGCAGCGGGCGGCGGATTACTACGCGCGGGCACATGCCGCGCTGCAATGGCTCGACGGTCAAGGAGCGGCCAAGGCGCACATTGAATCGCTGGTCGCTCAACTTCTGCACCGCGAGAAGTGAGCGTGTGCTCTTGCGGTGAACTATGACGAGAACGAAACTATTTGGGGAGGGACGATTATGACGTACCGAGATCAATTGCTCACATGCTCCAAGTGTGGGCGCAAGTTCGTGTTTAGAGTTGAAGAGCAACGCAACATGGCGGATAAAGGGTTGGAAATTGAGCCGCCCACTTTGTGCCCGGAATGTCGCCGCCAAGAAATCATGGGGCCGGGGCTGCACAGCGGCGTGATCAAGTGGTTCAACGCCGAAAAGCACTTCGGCTTCATTGAGCAGAGCGATGGGAGCGACATCTTCTTCCACCACACCGCTGTCGCTCCGGAGGATTTACCCAAGATCGCGGAACGGGTCGCCGTGTGGTACGAAGTCGAGTCCTCGGATCGCGGCCCGCAGGCGATTAACGTCCACGTGCGGGAGTGAGATGGGGCCGGACGTTGATCTTGGCTGGCTTTCCCAACGGCGATTCGTCACCCACAAGCGATGGCGCGGCGG
>WFQZ01000043.1 GCA_015486785.1 Thermoflexales bacterium | reverse complement strand
TGGCAGCCCCGTGCGTGGGGAAGACTTTTGGGATCGGAAGCTTGAGCTGTTCAGCCTGGTGAGCCGCATTCGCAAGGGAAATTCATCGCTGATCACGGCGGAGCCGCGCCTCGGCAAAACCTCGCTACTCCTGCGCTTGCAACAACCCGATCTGTACGGCGAGGCCGCCGCACGGCTGCACTTCTGTTTCCTGGATATGCAGATGATGGGCAATTGGGACGTCCCCAGCTTTTGGGAACGGGCCTTGCAGCCACTTCGCTCCCTTGCGCCGCTCCAAGAGGCATACCGGGCCGCGCAGAAGGAGCAGTTCGGAACCTTTGTCCTGGAGCGAGTGCTGGCACGGTTGGAGGAAGCCGGTGAGCGGCTGGTGCTCCTCTTGGACGAGTTCGATGCCGTGTTGGATATCCCCGGCCTGCACACGGTTGAATTTTACGGCGGGCTGCGCTCGCTGGCCTCGCGCTATCGCTCGCTCTCGCTGGTCATCGCCTCGCGTCAGCCGGTGAGCACACTCAATAACAAGACACGGTCATTTAGCCGCTTTGGTTCCCCCTATTTTAACTTCGTGGAAGAAATCCCTCTCGGCCCGCTGCCGTTGAAAGATACCGCCGCGTTGCTCCGGCAAGCGGGGCAAGTTTTCGATGCTGCCGACCGCCGGTTTCTGGAGCGCGTCAGCGGGCGGTTGCCCTACTTTTTGCAAGCGGCGGCCTACTATCTTTGGGCTGCGCGGCAAGAAAGGGTAACCGGCTCCGAAGCACGTATCCGGGCCGGGCAAGAATGCTTCCGGCAGGCGAAATCTGTGCTCCAAGATACCTGGCGCGTTTGGACACCCCGGCAGCAAATGGCCTTCACCCTGGCGGCGTTAGATTCTCTGCCAACGCTGGTGCCGGGGCGGGAATTTGACGTGCGGCATTTGCTTAACGATTTACCCGACTTGACTCCAGAACAAGTCGGATTGAAGCGGCGCGGCTTTCTGCGCCGCGCGGCGGATCTCCCCGGCGGCTACGCCCCTCAGGCGGAGATTATGTTCTGGTTCCTGGCCGAGGAACTCACCGCGCTCTTGCGCCCCAGGCGGCCCGATATTGCGGCCTGGCTGCGCGAGCAGCAGTGGGAGGGCATTCTCAAACAGGGGGAGAAAGAGAGCCTGAAGAAGGCCTTTCGTGCCGCTAAGCCACTCCTTCGCGAGGGGGTGACGACCTTCATCCAGGCTGCCGCCGCCAAGGCGGTTTGAGGAGAGTTGCGACGCACCTCCCAGGTGCGTCGCAGCCGCTCTCCCGACAAAAGATAGCCTCTTCAAGGTGCGCCGCACCTCACAGGTGCGGCGCAACTTACTGCCTCGCATTCTAACCGGCGGGATGCCGTCTTGCCCTACAGGTGTATACTGTTTTTCCGCATGACCCATTAATCTATGTGAGGTGGCTATGATTGAGATTACCGGCGAGCATTTGACTTTGGAGGATGTGGTGGCGGTGGCCAACGGGGAACCTGCGAGCCTGGCTCCGCAAGCTATGGCGGCGATGGAGCGAGCTTGGCAGGGGATTCAGACGTTGCTGGCGAAGGGCGAGATCGCTTACGGGATTACGACCGGGTTCGGGGCGTTTAAGGGGCGGATCATTCCCCGGCACGAGGTGGCCGCGCTGCAACGGAATCTCGTCCTCAGCCACGCTGCCGGGGTCGGCCCGCTGCTGGACGAGCCTACGGTGCGGGCGATCTTGGCGGTGCGGGCGAATACGCTGGCGATGGGGCATTCCGGCATCCGCCCGCAGACGGTGCAGACGCTTTTGGCGATGCTCAATCGCGGGGTGGTGCCGCTGATTCCGGCTTATGGCTCGGTCGGCGCCAGCGGCGATCTCGCGCCGTTGGCGCATGCCGCGTGCGTGCTCATCGGCGAAGGTGAGGCGTTCTACGAGGGCGAGCGGTTGCCGGGCGGCGAGGCACTCCGCCGCGCCGGTATCCAGCCAGTGGTGTTGGGCGCGAAGGAGGGGTTGGCGTTGATCAACGGCACGGCGGTGACGACGACTTTGGGGACGCTGGTCACCAAGCAGGCCGAGACGCTCATCCGCACGGCGGATATCGCCGGCGCGCTGGCGGTGGAGGCGTTGCGCGGCACGCCGGAGGCGTTTGACGCCCGCATCCACAACTTGCGCCCGCACCCTCGGCAGGTGGACGCGGCGGCTTATATGCGGCGGTTGTTGCACGGCAGCACCTTCACCCGCCCGCACGATCCGCGAGACATCCAGGATGCTTACAGTCTGCGCTGCATCCCGCAGGTTCACGGGGCGATCCGCGATACGGCGGCTTACGCCCGCTGGGCCTTGGAGATTGAGTTGAATGCCGTGACCGATAACCCGTTGATCTTCTTTGAGGGGGAGCGTCCGGTGGTGCTTTCCGGGGGCAACTTCCACGCCGAGCCGGTGGGGCTGGCACTGGATTATCTCAAGCTGGGGCTGACCGAGTTGGGCAACATCAGCGAGCGGCGCATCGCGCGGATGGTGGATCGGTCGTTGAGCAACGGGCTGCCGCCTTTCCTCACCCGGCACGGGGGCTTGGAAAGCGGGTTTATGCTGGCGCAGTACACGGCGGCCTCGCTGGCTTCTCAGAACAAGGTGTTGGCTCATCCGGCCACTGCCGATTCGATTCCCACCTCGGCCAACACCGAGGATCACGTGAGCATGGCGACGAATGCGGCGCACCACACGCGCCAGGTGCTGGAGAATGTGGAGCACATTGTGGCGATTGAGCTGCTGGCGGCGGCGCAGGGGATTGACTTCCGCCGTGAGCTTTTGGGGCCGACGGCGCGTTTGGGGAAGGGGACTGCCGTCGCTTATGAGATCGTGCGCCAAACTGTGCCTTTCTTGGCCCACGATGAGCCGTTGTCCCCGCACATCGCGGCGGTGCGGGCGTTGATTCGGGAGCAGGCTTTGGTGACGGCGGTTGAGGCGGCGATCCAGGGGTGAGCGATGGTTGAGGTATTGGTTACGGGAGCAACCGGCTGTGTGGGGGCTAACATTGTGGAAGCTCTGCTGGCGCGAGGGTATGAGGTGCGTGCGCTGCGCCGCCGCACTTCGCGGCTGGACGCGCTGGCGGGATTGTCGCCCGCGCTGGTGACGGGCGATGTGACGGATGGGGACTCGCTGCGCCGGGCGATGCGCGGCTGCGAGGTGGTGTTTCACGCGGCTGCGATCTCGCAGTATTGGCGCAATCGGCCCGATCTCATCTACCACGTCAACGTCAATGGGACGCGCCAGGTGTTGCAGGCCGCGCTGGATAGCGGCGTGCGGCGGGTGGTGTACACCAGCTCCGTCGCCGTGCTGGGGATTCCTACCCGCCGGGGGCAGCTTTTGGATGAACGCTCGCCGTTCAACTTGCTGCCGGAGCAGTTCCACTACGGCCATAGCAAGCTGCTGGCCGAGGCGGAGGTGCAGCGGTTCATCGCGCAGGGGCTGGATGTGGTGATCGTGAATCCGGTGGCGGTGATCGGGCAGCGGGACATTCACTTCGTGGGCGGCGAGATCCTCCGCGCGGCGGCGCAAGGGATGGAGCTGCTGGCGCCGCCCGGCGGGATGGGCGTGGTGGCGGCGCGGGATGCCGGGTTAGGGCACGTGCTGGCCGCCGAGCGCGGGCGTACCGGCGAACGGTACATCCTCAACGGGGAGAATGTGCGCCATCGGGACTTGATGGGCTGGGCGGCGGAGTTGGCGGGTGTGCATCCGCCGTACCTCACTTTGCCGCGTGCGATCATGCCTGTGCTGGGGATGCTGGTGCGGGTGTGGAATCGGCTGCGGCGGGGGACGCCGTTGGTGGATAGCAGCCAGGTCACGCTGAGCCGTTACGAGATGTACTTTGACGGGCGCAAGGCGCGGCAGACGTTGGGATTTGCGCCGCGCTCGGCCCGCGAGGCTCTCCGCGAGGCTTGGGACTGGTATCACGAGCACGGGTTGTTGTGAGATGTACCTCAAGCCGGAACGAGAACTTTACCGCCGCCGCCGTCAGTTGCCCTGGGGACGCTGGTTGATCTTCTTGTTGCTGGTGGGGGCGATCATCTACGAGGTACGCACGTACCGCACGCAATTTACCGGCGTGCCCACGCCGATGGTGACGCCCACCGTTGCCCCTACGCCCACTTACTCCCCCGCGCTCTACGTCGCCGATGCGGAGGATGCTTACTGGCAAGGGAACTTCGGGCGGGCGATCTCCGCTTATCAGCACGCGCTGGATATGGAGCCAAATCAACCGGAGTTGTATTTGGCGTTATCGCGCCTGCTGACGTTCCACGGGCAGCCGGAGCGGGGTTTGGAGATGGCGCGGGAGGTGTTGCGGCGGCAGCCGGAGAACGCCAAGGCCTGGGCGTTGCTGGGGATGGCGTATGACTGGCTCGGCGTGCCGCACGAGGCGATCTCCGCCGACGAGAAGGCCATCGCGTTGGCGCCGACGTTGCCCGAAGGGTATGCTTATCTGGCCGAGGCGTACATGGACGTTGGTGACTGGTTCGATGCAAACGATGCTATCGGTACGGCGATGGAGTTGGACGATACCAACGTGGACGTGTTGCGCGATCACGGCTACGTGTTGGAAAATCAGGGCAACTACTACGGCGCGATCAAGGCGTACCGGCAAGCCCTGGAGCGGCATCCGAATCTGGCGCATCTCTATCTGGCCATTGGGCGCAATCAGACCGCCTTGCAGAACTTGCGCGGGGCACGGGATGCTTACGCGGCTGCCGTCAAGGCCGATCCCAGCAATGTGGAGGCGTGGGACTCGTTGGGCTGGACGTTGCTCTTGCTGGAGGATTATCCCAGGGCCGAAAAGAACCTCAAGCACGCGCTGGAGGTGGATGGCACTTACGGCAAGGCGTATGGGCATTTGGCGACGCTCTACTTCCAGCAGCGCAACTACGAGGACGCGATCACCAACTACAAACCGGCGATCCGCAATGGGGAGGCTCTTTCCCGCCGCCGCACGGTGTTCTTTGTGGTGACGGAGGAGTCATCGCAGCAGATCGGGGATCAGCCGTGCGGGCGGGAGG
>WFQZ01000042.1 GCA_015486785.1 Thermoflexales bacterium | reverse complement strand
GCGTAACTTTGCGAAAGTCTCGGCGTAACTTTGCGAAAGTCTCGGCGTAACTTTGCGAAAGTCTCGGCGTGATCTTGTGAAAGTCTCGGCGTAACTTTGTGGTAACTGCTCAGCCATCTATCAGCCCCGCGTTGAAACGCCGGGCTGAGGAGTTACCCTTTCCCGATCTTGGCCTCAGGAGGTGCGGTATGACTGAAGTTGATCTGCGGCAAGCGGCGGCTGCGCTCCGGCGAGCGGCGTTGGCCGCCGTCGAACCACGGGCGGCGGTGTTGCGGCATGTCTCCCGTGAGGGGGACGTGCTCGTGGTGGAAGGCCGCCGTTACGTGCTTTCATCTTACGAGCGGGTTTTCGTGTTGAGTTTCGGCAAGGCTGCCGTGCCGATGGCGCAGGCTATCGGCGAGCTGCTGGGGCCGTCGCTGAGTGCGGGCGTGGTGCTCACCAAGCACGGCCACCTTCCGCCGCCGGAATCGCTGCCCGCCGCTCCGTGGCGGTACTTCACGGCGGGGCATCCGGTGCCGGACGAGGATTCGTTGCGCGGGGCGCAGGCGATCCTGGAGCTGGCGCGGCAGGCCACTGCCCGCGACCTGGTCATCTGTCTGGTTTCCGGGGGCGGCTCCGCGCTGCTCACCTATCCGGTGCCGGAATTGGGGTTGGCGGGATTGCAACAGCTCACGGATCGGCTCTTGCGCTCCGGGGCGGTGATTGGCGAGATGAACGCGGTGCGCAAACATTGCTCGTTGGTCAAGGGCGGGCAACTGGCGCAGGCTGTGGCTCCGGCCACGCTCGTGACGCTGGTGCTTTCGGACGTGATCGGCGATCCGCTGGATGTGATCGCCTCCGGCCCTACGGTGCCCGATCCCACGACGGTGGCGGATGCGCGGACGGTGTTGCGTCGCTACGGGCTGGAGGAAACGGTGCCTTTCCACGAAACGCCCAAGCCCGGCGATCCGCTTTTCGCGCACATTCAACACGTGATCGTGGCGTCTAACCGCTTGGCGGCAGTGGCCGCCGTCGCATCGGCCCGGCAGCAGGGATTCAACACGCTGTTGCTGGGGACTTACCTTGAAGGGGAGGCGCGGGAAGTGGGTCGGGTGGCGGCTGCGCTGGCGAAGGGCATCCGCTCGCACGGGGATCCGCTCCCGCCGCCGGCTTGTTTGATCTTCGGCGGCGAAACGACGGTCACGGTGCGCGGCGCGGGGCTGGGGGGGCGCAATCAAGAGCTGGCTCTATCCGCCGCCATTGCCCTCGACGGCTGGCCGGGCGTGTTGTTGATGGCGTTAGCTACGGACGGCACGGACGGCCCCACCGATGGCGCGGGCGCGGTCGTGACCGGAGAGACGGTGGTGCGGGCGCGTGCCCAAGGGCTTGATGCGCGGGCGTATCTGGCGGAAAACGACAGCTATCATTTCTTTGCCGCGCTCGGCGATCTCCTGCGCTCCGGGCCGACCGGCACAAATGTCAACGATCTGCTTTTTCTGCTGGTCGCTCCGTAGGCGCGGCGGTGGTAGCTTTGGAATCAGGTACAATGGAGCGAGTCATTACGTTGCCTGGAGGTATTGGTGAAACACACACCTCGTATATCAAATCAATTGCAAGCCCTGCTGCCGGAGCCTGAGCCGCAAGAGTTGGCCGAGACATTGGTGGCTTTTGCTAACGCCGATGGCGGCACTTTGTACGTGGGGCTGAACGAAGACGGCACGCCCTCCGGGGGGCTGTACCCGGAGGATTTTGAGGCCGCCGTGCAGCAAGCGGTCAGGATGTGCCATCCGCCGGTGGAAGTGCGCTGGGAGCAGGAGGAGCGCGACGGCGCATTTGTGTTCGTGGGGAGCGTCCCGCGCAGCCACGATTTGCACACTCTGGAGGGTGGGGTGGTGTTGATCCGCACCGGCGCGGAGAATCGTCCCTTGCAAGGGACGCGGTTGCAGCAGTTGGCCGCCACGCGCTTGGCGGGCGAGTACGAGGCGGAGATCGTGGATGATGCTTCGCGGGATGATTTTGACGAGAAGACGTTGGAGCGGTTCTTGGAACGGTGGCAGGTGCGCTCCGGGCGTCCGCTCACGCAGCCGCTGGACGAGATTTTGCAGGAGCACGGCTGGCTTCATCCCACCGGCCACCCGACGGTCGCCGGAATGTTGCTGTTTGGGAAGCGGCCTCAGGCGTGGATTCCTCGCAGCGGTTTGACCTTCGTCCGTTTTGACGGCACGCACCTGCGGAAGCT
>WFQZ01000041.1 GCA_015486785.1 Thermoflexales bacterium | reverse complement strand
GCGACGCCTTCACCGTGGAGCAAGAAAGCGAGCACGTGTGGCGGGTGCGCGGCGAGAAAATCGAACGCGCCGTACAACGCACCCCCACGCAATGGTACGAGGCACTCCTGCGCCTCCACGGCTACTTGGAACGCCAAGGCGTGCTGGCCGCGCTGCGGGAGGCCGGCGTGCAAGAAGGCGACACAGTCCACATCGCCGACTACGAGTTGGAATGGCGCGAGTCGGACATCGCACCTTGAGCAGCTCCGCCCGCACCTGAGGCGAACAGCTATGCGCATCTTGATGCTCACGCCCCAACCGCCCTATCCCCCGCGCCAAGGCACGGCTTTGCGCAACTGGGGCCTGCTGCGGGGATTAGCCGCGCAGCACGAACTCTCATTGCTCACCTTCGCCCCGCCGGGCACACCCCGCGACCCGCATCCCCGGCTACGGGAACTGGTACGGCGGATTGCCGTATTCCCTCAACCCACGCGCACCATCCGCCAACGGCTGCGCTCCCTGGCGACCTCCACCCGCCCGGACTTGACCTTTCGCCTGGCAAGCACGGCCTTCCGCCGACAACTGCGCCACTGGCTGGATGAGTTCCCCTACGATTGGCTCGTCGTGGAAGGGCTGGAACTGGCCCCTTACGCCTCGGAGCTGAGCGGACGCAACACGCGCTTGCTCTTTGACGACCACAACTGCGAGTACCTGCTGCAAAAGCGAGCCGCCCTGAGCGACCTCCGCATCCCGCGCCGCTGGCCGAGTGCCGCGTATTCGCTCATCCAATGGCAGCGGCTCAAACGCTACGAGGCCGCGATCTGCCGCCGCGCGGAGATCGTGATCGCCGTCTCCGAGGCCGACGCCCGCGCCCTGCGCCGCATCGCCCCCCAAGTCACCCCGCTCATCGTCCCCAACGGCATCCATCTGGCGGATTTCCCACCCCTCGGCGAAACCGCCGATCTCCGACAACCGGCCTTCGTCTTCACCGGCACCCTGGACTTCCGCCCCAACGTGGACGGAGTTTCGTGGTTCATCCGCCACGTGTGGCCGGACATCCGCGCCGCCTTGCCCCAAGCGCACTGCTACATCGTGGGACGGCGACCTCATCCCCGGCTCCTGGCCCTGCAAGACCGCCCCGGCATCGTGTTCACCGGCGGCGTGCCGGATACGAAACCCTACATCCGCGCCGCCACCGTGTTCATCGTGCCCCTGCTGGTGGGCGGCGGCACTCGCCTCAAAATCCTGGAATCCACCGCTCTGGGCAAGACCGACGTTTCCACCACCCTGGGCGCGGAAGGATTCCACGATCCGGCGCAGGCTCTGACCTTGGCGGACACACCGGCGGACTTCGCCGCCGCCTGCATCCGCATGGCGGAAGACCAAGCGGCCCGCGACGCCATCGCCTCCCGCGCCCGCGCCTTCGCCGCCGCCTACGATTGGGCGAAGTTGCTCCCGCCACTCCTGGATCGCCTGTCCGCCCCCGCCTGAGCCGCCCCCTCCATGTGCTATACTGGAGACGTAGAAGAAATACAGCGGCTGCGTTTGAAAATACAGCCCCTGCGTTTTGAAACACTGCTTCCGTGACCACGCCGGCCACGTGAGCTAAGGACTGGGAATGAAAGAATGGACATTGACCGTCTGGAATTTTACCGCCGCCGCTACGCGGACATAGTGCCCGGCTGGGAATCGGCCACGGCACGCTACCAACGCTGGGTCGCCGCGTCCCTGCGCGAGGGCACGCGCGTGCTGGACCTGGGATGTGGCCGGGGCGGGATTGTCGAGCGGCTGCACCACCGGGGCAACTGGATCGGCACCGACCCAGACTTCCGCTCCCTGACGGAGCACCGTTGGCTCGCCCTGCCCCGCGTGCTGAGCCGCGCCACGCACCTCCCCTTCGCCGACGCCGGCTTCAACGTGGTGGCCTCCTCGTGGGTGCTGGAGCACCTGCCCGATCCGCACGCAACTTTCGCCGATGTAGCGCGAGTCCTGCGCCCCGGCGGTTGGTTCTTCTTCCTCACTCCCAACGCCCGCCATCCCATCCCCCGCCTGAGCCGCCTCTTGATGCGCTTGCAGCGATTCCAACGGCAAATTGTGCCCTGGGTGTACGGGCGTCCGGCGGCGGATACGTTCCCCGTCTACTACCGCGCCAACACCCCGGAGCAGTTGACCCATCTGGCCTTGTCGGCGGGACTGCACCCGACCCGCATTGAACTGGTTGATGATCCATCCTACTTCGCTTGGAACGGCCTCTCGTTCCGTGGTGCGACATTCCTGGAACGTTGCTTGCCGCCCCTGTGGAAAGTCCACCTCATCGGCGCGTTCCAGAAACCGCCCGTTTTCAATCCGAAGGGAGGACAAAATGTCACCCCATGATCCAATTCTCGTAAACAGTTCCGGGGGCTTCCCCATTGAGCTGATCCTGCTCCTGTTCGTGCTGCTGGGCCTGGTGGTCTTGAGCTTCTGGCTCGCCTCGGTGTTCGCCAAGCGCAACCGCGAGCGAGATTCAAAGCCGGTGCGCGGCGGCGCAACAACGGACGCGCCCTTCCTGAGCGTGCAGCCGAGCGCGAATGGCTCTTGGGAGATTCGGGTGCGCGGACACCTTTACCCCACCTTGGAAGCCGTGCCCGACGAAACGACGCGCCGGGAAGTCTTGGCCGGGCTGAAAGCTCTGGCCTCATTCTCCCGCGCCTACCTCAAAAAACCGGCTCCGGCAGCGACCCAGGCGGCGACCCACGGGAGCAAAGCCCCCGCCCCTCCATCGGCGGAGCCGGAACCGCCGCCGCTGACCGTCACCCAGGAAGCCAACGTCACGCCCCTGGAAGCGATGAAAGCCTTACGCGCCTTGCAAGAACAATCGCGCCGCCGGGCCAAAGAAAACCCCGCCCCGCCACCGACCCTAGCCTCCCCCCAGTTTATGCCCCGCATTGACCTGGCCCGCGAGATTGAAAAGTTCGTCGAGGTGTTGCAAGCGCAGACCCCGACGATGCAAGGGCGCGAAATCAAGCTGCGCAACGGCCCCGGTGGCGGCGTGATTTTCGTAGTTGAAGGAAAAATCTACCAACATGTGGATGATATTCCCGATGCCGCCGTGCAGGCATTGATCAGAAAAGCGACCCAGGAATGGGAGCGGAAACGTTAATCGGAGAGAATTTATGCGCTATCACATCTGGACCATTGGATGTCAAATGAACGTGGCCGACTCACAACGGGTCGCGGCGGGGCTGGAGTCCCTGGGCTACCGGCCAACGGACAACGCGGCGGAGGCCGATGTCGTGGTGCTCAACACCTGCGTGGTGCGCCAACAGCCGGAGGATAAGGCCGTGGGACGGCTCAACCAGCTCAAGCGGATCAAACGCCGGCACCCGGAGCGCATCTTGGCCTTGATGGGCTGCATGGTGGGCGTCCGTGACCCGCAACCGCTGCGCCAACGATTCCCCTGGGTGGATGTCTTCCTGCCGCCCTCAGACCCGGCTGACTTGTGGCGGCTGCTGGCCGAACGCGCCCACGTTGACGAAGCCCGCGAACTCATCGCCGACGCCGAAGCCCGCCGCCGCGCCATCGGACGCCCGGACTTGATCCTGCCGCCCTCCGCCGGCGAGCAGATCGTCAGCGGCTACCTGCCCATCGTGCTGGGCTGCTCGCACGCCTGCACCTACTGCATCATCCCCTACCGGCGCGGCACAGAGCGCAGCCGCCCCCCGGAAATCATCGTGGAAGAAGCGCGGCAGATGGTGGCCCAAGGCGTCAAAGAGATCACCTTGCTGGGGCAGATCGTGGATCGCTACGGCTACGACCTGCCGGAGTTCGCCGCGGCCACCGAAACGCCCTTGGTCAGCTTGCTGCGGCAGATTCACGACTTGCCCGGCCTGACCCGACTGCGCTTCCTCACCAGCCACCCCAATTGGATGAAGGACGATCTCCTGCGAGCCGTGGCCGAACTGCCCAAAGTCTGCCCGCACATAGAAGTCCCCATCCAGGCCGGCGACGACGAAGTCCTGGCCCGTATGAGGCGCGGCTACACGGTGGACGCTTACCGCCGCCTAGTAGCCCGCATCCGCGAGCTAATCCCCGGCGTCTCCATCGCCACCGACATCATCGTAGGCTTCCCCGGCGAAACGGCGGAACAATTCCGGCACACCTACGATCTGCTGGCCGAGTTGAAGTTGGATCGGGCGCACATTGCCCGCTACTCGGCCCGCCCGCTCACCGTAGCCACCCGCTCCTTCCAAGACGACGTGCCGGAAGCCGAAAAGGAGCGGCGGCGCAAAGCCCTCGACGACTTGCAAGCGGAGATCATCGGCGAGATGAACCGCCGCTTGGTGGGGCAGACCGTGGAAGTCCTGGTGGAAGGATGGCAGGAACGCCGTCAACGTTGGTTTGGACGCACGCCCACCGACCGATTGGTATTCTTCACCGCTGCCGGTGAGTGGCGGGGACGGCTCGTCCCGGTGACCATCACCTGGGCCGGCCCTTGGTCGCTGGTGGGGACCGTCACCGAGCAAAGTCCCGACCGTTCATAGCTGCTGTGCTCTCGCCCTCGGCGGCGAGAGCGACACTAACTTCACTCTGGAGGAATGTGATGATCAATCAAGAACTACTGGAAATTTTACGTTGTCCGTACTGTGTAAGCGGAGAAACCCGACGCACCGACAAAGAAGACCCCGGTCAGTTGGACCTGGTGCGCGAGGATAGCTGGCTGGTGTGCCGGGATTGCGGGCGGAAGTACCCCATCCGCGATGAGATTCCGGTCATGCTGATTGAGGTGGGCGAAAAGTGGCAGGCCACGGCCATTGAAGACCTGCCCGTGCCGCCCCCGGCAGAGGATTGACCTTGTACTATCGCAGCTCAACCCTGCCCCCCAGAGAGCCATCTCCGGTTGCGCCCTCCAAAAGCTGGCCAGTGCAATTGCTCAGTTGGGCCGGGGTGCTGCTCATCTTGAGCGGCATGCTGGGATTGGCCTTGCCCACGGCGCAGGAAGGGGCGTGCGTGTTGGTGCTGGATAGCGAGCATGCCTTCCACGCGATGGACGTGGCCAGTCTGCTGCTCCTCGGGCTGGGCGTGACGCTGACCTGGCTCGGCGGGCAATTGTGGCGGCGACAGCTCTGATCCCGCGCACGCCGGGGACTTACGCGATTCATCTGCGGGTAGCCGAATCGGTTTCCTGCGTGGTGGGTGCGCTGGGCCGCCATACTTTTCCCGCCGGGGATTACGTCTACGTG
>WFQZ01000040.1 GCA_015486785.1 Thermoflexales bacterium | reverse complement strand
TTGCTGGCCTTGCCGGGGATGTTGTTCCTCGCGCCAGCCCTGCGGCACATCATCAAGCGGATGGATTACGCGGAGATCGGAGGCGCGCCGTTGCTGGGCGTGGATGGGGTGGTAATCGGCGGACATGGCCGCTCCAACGCCAAGGCGATCAAAAACGCCATCGGTCAGGCACGGCGGGCAGTCCAAGAGGAACTTATTCCGACCATTAAGGCCGGGTTGCAGGAAACATCACATTAATTCACAAGGAGAAATCATGACTGAACGCAGAAGGGTTGTAATCACCGGGTTGGGTTCGTTGACCCCGCTGGGGTTGAGCATCACGGAAACATGGCCGCGCCTGTTAGCCGGAGAATCCGGCATCAGGCCCATTCAACGGTTTGACGCTTCGGAGCTGCCGGTGCGCATCGCCGGGGAAGTGCCGGATTTTGACCCCAAACGTTATATGTCACGGAAAGAAGCGCGGCGGATGGCGCGGGTCTCGCAACTGGCAATTGCCGCCGCCCAAGAGGCTCTCTCCGATGCGGGACTTTCCACGCCGGTGGCCGAGCCGGAACGTACCGGCACGGCGATTGGCGTGGGCATGGGCGGGCTGGACTGGGCATTGGATCACTCGCGCAGCTTCTGGAAACGCGGCATCCACGGGATGAACCCGTTTGCGCTGGCTTCATCCCTGCCCAACATGCCCTCGTACCACGTCAGCTTGCTGGCCGGGGCGCAAGGACCGATCACGACGCCGGTCGCCGCCTGTGCTTCCGGCTCACAGGCCATCGGGGAGGCAGTAGAGTTGATCCGCTACGGGCGGGCCGATACGATGTTAGCCGGTGGCGCGGAAGGGTTGGTCGTGGATGTCCCCATCGCCGGGTTCGCCGTGATGCACGCCCTTTCCACGCGCAATGATGAGCCACAGCGGGCCAGTCGGCCCTTTGATCGGGATCGCGACGGGTTCGTCTTCGCCGAAGGAGCCGGGGTCGTGGTGCTGGAGGCGTTGGAGCACGCGCTGGCCCGTGGCGCGACCATTTACGCCGAGGTTACCGGGTACGCTACTTCGTCGGATGCCTACCACATCGCACGCCCCGATCCGGAGGCCCAAGGCGCACAACGTGCGATCCGCTGGGCGATGGAGGACGCCGGCATCGCGCCGGAGGCAGTGGATTACGTCAATGCCCACGGCACATCCACCCCGCTTAACGATGTGACCGAGACCTACGCCCTCAAGCAAGTCTTCGGGGAGCACGCTTACAAGCTGGCGATCAGCGCCACCAAGTCTATGATCGGCCACACGATGGGCGCAGCCGGGGCCATCGAGACCATCGTCACCGCGCTCACACTGCACCACGGGGTGATTCATCCCACGATCAACCTAGAGCACCCAGATCCGCAATGCGATCTTGACTACGTGCCGGGGGACGCCAGACACACGAAGGTAAACGTCGCACTCAAAAACGCTTTTGGGTTCGGTGGACAAAATGCATGCTTGATTCTCCAACGTTGGGAATCATGAGATTTTAAGGAGGGCCGCATGCGTGTAATTACGAACGAGGCGCACATTTCCTTACGGACAAAAATTGGGGAAAAAGCTCCGCTGGTAGGGTTTGTCGTCCTGGGAATCGGCACAGCGATGATCTTCCTCAAGCCGCTGTGGCTATGGCCTTCGATGATCCTGGTGTGGGTGGGATTTTTCATCTCCTTGATCGGCAGCTATCTGGGCGAGCGGTACGTCGGGCCGATGGCACACCATAAGAAGGTGGTCGAGGCTCTGGAAGGGCTGGATGACCAGTACGTGCTGTTGATGTACAAACTACCGGTATCTTTCGTGCTGCTGGAGCCGGGCGGCCTGACCACCATCACCGTGAAATCGCAGGGTGGGGAGATCACGTACCGCCAGGGGCATTGGATGCACCGCGAGAAGATGAGCTTTCTGCGCAAGCTGGCCGGACAAGAGAGCGTAGGGCGTCCCGACCGCACCGCACAGGACGAGGCGCAAGAACTCCAACAACTGCTCGCGGAGCGGCTGCCGGAAGGAATCACCGTGCCGGTGCGCCCGGTGATTCTGTTCATTGATGCCAACGTCAAACTGGAGACGAAAGAGTCGCCGGTGCCGGCCTTCCGAATGAACGGGCTTAAACGTTGGCTGCGGAAAGGGGGCAAACGTCCCCCGCTCAACCGCGAGGCACAAGTCGCCTTAACCAAGGCCTTGGGCTTAGAAGACGCCTAAACTCACCACGAGGGGCCGGAGATGACCGGCCCCTCGTCTGTTGATAGTTCCCCTAACTTCCACCACGGCTCTTTGGCCGAAGCCACATAACGCCCCTTACATTCTTGCGATCCCTCGCGGCCCGTCACACCCCAATTTAATAGATGATTTTTTACCTAATCCTTGACTCCGACAATCAGGTATGCTATAATTATGCTGTTTTTGCAACGGAGAGCCATAATGATCAAAATTAACTTTGCCGATATTGCCCACGCGACCCCGGGCAAACAAGAGCGCGTATCGTTGGATATGGAGCACCTTATAGCCGGAGACCTTGATCTGGCGTATTTGCGTGGGACATTGCACTTTACGCGCGTAGATCACGGCATCTTGGTCGAGGGAAAACTGGAAACGGCGGTTAAAACCGAATGTTCGCGTTGCCTGACGCCCTTCTACGAACCGGTGACCATCGAACTGGCCGACATCATCGGATTGCCGGGAATGTCGCCCACGCCGGAGCGTCCGGTCAACGTACACGAGGACGGTTGGGCCGATCTGACTCCGCTTATCCGTGAGTACGCTTGGCTGGGATTGCCGTTGAATCCGCTCTGCTCGCCAGATTGTCCGGGGCTGTGCCCGGTGTGCGGGGGAAACATCCGCAAGGGGGAATGCACCTGTGGCGATGACGAGCCGATTGATCCCCGCTGGGAAGCACTCCGCCCGCTGCTGAATGAGGCCGAGACATCGCAAGGCCACGAGGGATAAGATATGGTGATAAAAATAGTCGCTGAGCTACTGGAGAAGGCAGAAATTAAGGGCTATCTCACGATGGAGGATGTACTGGAGTCCCTAGATCAAGGGAACGATGACATCACCGAGGCAGTATTGGCCGAATTGCGAGCCGCCGGCGTGGAGGTGGAAGCAGAAGAAACCGAATCTCCGCTGCCCATCGCCGCAGACCCCAACACATTGCCGGATTTCATCGAAGGCCCTTCCATCACCGCCGGCGGGTGGGATGACGATCTCCACAGTTTGGAGCGGGTGGGAGTGGAAGACACGGTTGCGCTCTACCTGCGAGAAATGGGGCGCGTCCCCTTGCTCAGCGAACACGAAGAGGTGACCCTGGCTCAACAGATCGAAGAGGGACGCGAGGCACAGATCCGCTTGCAGAGTGCCTCTTGCCCTGCGGAAGAACGGCAAACCCTGGAAGCTACGGTTCAAACCGGGCTGGAAGCCCGCGATCACCTGATCCGCGCGAACACGCGCTTGGTCGTCAGCATTGCCAAGAAATACGTCAATCGCGGCGTCCCCTTCCTCGACCTGATCCAGGAAGGCAATCTGGGCTTGATGAAAGCCGTGGAGAAGTTCGAGTATCGCCGGGGATTCCGCTTCAGCACCTACGCCACCTGGTGGATACGCCAAACGATCTCGCGTGCCATCGCCGATCAAGGCCGCACCATCCGCGTGCCGGTGCACATGAGCGACCGCATCCGCCGACTCTACCGACGGGCACGCGAGATCGAGCAGGAGCGCGGCGAACAGCCCACCCCCGAAGAGCTGGCCGAGGAGTTTGAAATGGACCCGCGCAAGGTGCGTTGGATGATGCGCGTCTCCTGGCAACCCTTGAGCTTGGAGCATCCGGTAGGAGATGATGAGGACAGCGAACTGAGCAACTTCATCAAAGACGAGCGCACGCCCACGCCGCCGGATACGGCATCCCGTGAAATGTTGCGCCTGCGCATTGAAGAAGCCGTCAACACCCTGCCCCCGCGCGAGGTACGCATCCTGCGCCTGCGCTTCGGCTTGCAGAACGGCCAAAGTCACACCCTAGAGGAAGTGGGCAAGAAGTTCGGGCTGACCAGAGAGCGCATCCGGCAAATCGAGGGGCAGGCCCTGCGCCGCCTACGTCATCCCAGCCGCAGCCGCGATCTGCGGGACTATTTACACTAGCTTCTTCACAGTAAACGACGAGGAAATTTGAGACTATGACACTCGGAGAGACTTTAGCGATGATGATGCGTGGCTTGCCGGGCCGTCAGGGGCGTGAGGCACCCTGAACGGCGCGGCCCGTTGCCACGGGACCGGCAACATTCCCCGCCAGCCTCACGGTTGGCGGGGTTTTAATTATGGCTTGACCTTTACGCTATTCATAACCAGATCGGGAGGGACTCAATGAATCAGAAAGTTTTAGTTGCTATCGCTTGGCCTTATGCTAACGGAGATATGCACATCGGGCACCTGGCCGGGGCGTATCTCCCCGCTGATATTTATGCCCGCTATCACCGGTTGGCCGGAAATGACGTGTTGGTCGTGTCCGGTTCCGATTCCCACGGCACTCCTATCACCGTGCGGGCGGAAAAAGAAGGCACTACCCCGCGTGCGGTCTTCGAACGTTACCATCAGCGATTCCTGGAAACCCAAAAGCGCATCGGGATTTCCTACGATCTTTTCACCCACACGGATACCCCCAATCATCACCGGGTGGCCCAGGATATGTTCTTGGCACTGCTCAACCACGGCTATCTGTACTCTCAGACCCAAAAGCAGTTCTATTCCGAAGCCACCCGGCGATTCCTGCCGGATCGGTACGTGGAGGGGACTTGCCCCTATTGCGGCTACACGGAGGCTCGCGGCGATCAATGCGACAATTGCGGAAAGTTGCTCGACGCGCTGGAGTTGAAAAATCCGCGCAGCAAGATCGATGGCTCGGTGCCGGTGGTGCGCGAAACGGAGCACTTCTTCCTTGATCTGCCGAAGCTGGCCGACGCGGTTATGGCTTACCTGGAATCCGGCAAGGAGGCTTGGCGACCCAACGTCATCAAATTCACGCTGAACTACGTCAAAAGCGGGTTGAAAGGCCGCCCTATCACCCGCGATATTTCCTGGGGCGTCCCCGTGCCGCTCTCCGGCTACGAAAGCAAGCGGCTCTATGTGTGGTTCGAGGCGGTGATCGGCTACCTTTCGGCCAGCATTGAATGGGCCAAACTACACGGCGATCCGGAAGCCTGGAAGGCCTGGTGGTATGATCCGGCGGCGATCACCACCTACTTCATCGGCAAGGACAACATCCCCTTCCACACCATCATTTGGCCGGCGGAGCTGCTGGGCGTCACGCGCATCTACGAGGACGATCCCGCCAAACGGCTGAACCTGCCTTACGATGTGCCCGCCAACGAGTTTATGAATCTCGCCGGAGCGCAATTCTCCAAGAGCCGGGGGCATATGATCGCCTTGCTGGATATCCTCGACCGCTACGACGCCGACGCCATCCGTTACTATCTCACCGTCGTGATGCCCGAAACCAGCGACAGCGATTTCTTCTGGGATGACTTTGTCCACCGCAACAACGGGGAATTGGTCGGCATCTGGGGGAATCTCTCCCATCGGGTGCTCTCCTTCACCTACAAGCACTTTGAAAAGTCCGTCCCTGCGCCGGGGGAGCTGGCCGAGGTGGACCGGGAAATTTTGGCCCAAGCCGAGC
>WFQZ01000039.1 GCA_015486785.1 Thermoflexales bacterium | reverse complement strand
TCTCGCGGATGGATTCCCAGGACGCTCGCCGCCACGGCACGTGGAAATGCGCTCCCATACCGGCACGCACCACTTTGGGGTTCGTGGGGTCGACCGTCCCCGGCGGGAGCAGTACCTGGGTCACGCCGCCGGCCCACGCGGTGCGCAGGATCGTCCCCAGGTTGCCTGGGTCGCGCACCTCATCGGGGATCAGCAGCAACGGGACGCCCTCCGGCGGCGGCAGGCGGGGAATCTCGGCCAAGGCGAGGATGCCTTGCGGGGTTTGCGTGTCGCTCATCGCCGCCATCACCGCCGGGCTGACGAGTCGTCGCGCCACGTCCGCTTGCTCCAGCCGCGCCAGCAACGCCGCTCCCGCCGCCGAAGCGGCGAACTCCGCCGTAAAATACGCCTCCGGCAAAGTGGCCATAGCCGCAAGGGCTTCGTCAACCAGACGAAGCCCTTCGATGACAAACAACCCTGCCCGTGCGCGATGTCGCGCCCCGCGCCGTAAGGCTTGTACCTGCCGCACCCGCGCGTTGTTCAGGCTGGTGATCGGCTCCACAGCTAGTTTTGCGGGATGCGAATCTTCTGGCCGGGGTAGATCAACCGGGGATCGGCAAGTCCGTTGTAGTGGGCCAGGTAGAAATAGTCGTAGTTGTAGCGCAACGCGATGCGGAAGAAGTTTTCTCCCGGCTGCACCACGTGGATGATGTCGCCGCCGCTCGTTGTTTCCTCAGACCCGGTGCCGCCGGTGGATGTGCCGCCCGCCGGAATGACCAGCTTTTGGCCGGGGTAGATCAAGGTGGGGTTCGTGATCCCGTTGGCTTGGGCCACCGTCTCTACATCCAGCCCGTACTTGAGCGCGATACGGAACAGGTTATCCCCCGCTTGAACGATGTACACGCCGCCTTCATTGCTCCCGCCCTCGCTGCCGGATGGTGGCTCGGTCGGCGTGGGTTGTGCGGGCACGGGCGTCGGTGAGGGCTGCGCCGCTACGGGCGTCGGCTGAGGCGGAACGGGTGTCGCTTGTACCGGCTCCGGCGTGGCGACCTCTGCCACGGGCGTCGGCTCCAACGTCTCGGTCTGCGTGAGCGTTGTGCCCGCTGCGGAATTCTGCCCCGCGAGGTTTAGCATCTCATCCGCTTCGTCTGTGGCTTGCGGTTGAGCACTTTCGGCGGTAGCTCCTTCCTCCGGCAACGCTAACTTTGGTGTGGCGGAACGTTTACACCCGGAAAGCGCGAGGGTCAACACCAACAAAACGGTCAAAATCAACGGAACGGCTTTGCGATTCATAGGTACACTCCTTTACTGTGAAAGATTCGCCCTCAATTATACTAGCGATTTTGAATTCAAACAAGGTTTTGCCACTGCGGTTATCATCTTGTAATGAATCTGTAAGTTAGTCAGAGGGACTCCGCCGTGAATCGCACGGCGAGACCCGGTCGGTAAGGGGCTGTGTGCTTGTCTGTGAGGCGATTGCTTATACAATGGCGGGCATCTATTTGCTGGAGGTGGAAGTTGTGGCAAGCAAAGCTCCCTGGTTCGCAATTCTGTTGGCGATTGGTGTTGGGGCAATGATGTTCAGCGCGTGTTCTTCATCTACGCCATCCACACCGGAAGTTGCTCTCTCAACCCCTACGGCGACCGTCGCCCCTACGTCAGCGGGCGGGATGCCGGAAGACCCCGCCGCTCGCGCCGGGATGTACGATGCTCCTCCGCCGATGACGATTGATCCGCAGAAAGTCTATCTGGCGACGTTCAAGTTGGAGAAGGGCGATATTGTGGTGCAATTGCTCCCCGATAAAGCCCCTTACACGGTCAATAACTTCATCTTCCTGGCCCGCAATGGTTTTTACGATAACACGACTTTCCATCGGGTGATTGAGGGATTTATGGCCCAGGGTGGCGATCCCACCGGCACGGGAATGGGCGGCCCAGGGTACACCTTCAAAGATGAGATCAGCGATCTGAAGTTCGATAGCGCGGGCATTTTGGCGATGGCGAATGCCGGGCCGAATACAAACGGCAGTCAGTTCTTCATTACTTTCGATGCCGCGCCGTGGTTGGATGGGAAGTATACGATTTTCGGCAAGGTGGTGCGGGGAATGGATGTGTTGAACTCCATCAGCCCGCGCGACCCGCAGACCGCGAAGACGCCGGGCGATTTGCTCAAGACGGTGACGATTGAAGAGATCGACCATTCGCTCTTGCCGACGCCCACGCCGGTGGTGTTGACGAAACCCGGTGCTATCCCGATGCCGGAAAATCCCGCCGCTCGTTATGGGATGTACAGCGCACCTCCCGAAATGGTGATTGATCCCACCAAGGCGTACACGGCGACTATTGAAACCGAGAAAGGGAACATTGTGATCCGCTTGTTCCCCGATAAAGCTCCCAAGACCGTCAACAACTTCGTTTTCCTATCCCGTGAGGGATTTTACGACAACACCACTTTCCATCGGGTGATCGAGGGATTTATGGCCCAGGGCGGTGATCCCAC
>WFQZ01000038.1 GCA_015486785.1 Thermoflexales bacterium | reverse complement strand
GGGCTGATCAGCCCGCAAGTGATCCCCTTCATCCGCGACGAGGCGCAGCTTTTGGCCTGGATGGAGTCCGAGGGCGCGGCGTACCTGGTCACTTTCCCCTCGTGGTATCCGCAATTGACCAACGACCCGCGCTTGGAAAAAGTCTTCCAGACGAATACCGCGATCACCCGCGAACTGGGCAACGACAACATGGCCGTCTATCGCTGCCATTGGCGGTGAGTGGCCAGGCGCAAGCGTTGGCCTAGTGCGCCCGCGCTTCCCAGAAAGCGGCGCGATACGATTCAAAGCGACCCGCCAGGATCGCGGCGCGGATCTCCTTGATCAAGGTCAACATCACGTGCAGATTGTGGATGCTGAGCAGCGTAGCCGCCAGCATCTCTTTGGCGATCACCAGATGCCGCAGGTAAGCGCGGCTGAAGTGCTGACAGGTGTAACATTGACACGTCTCATCCAGCGGGGCGGGATCGGCAGCGAAGCGGGCGTTGCGGATGTTGAGCTTGCCGGTGCGCAGTAAAGCCTGCCCGTTGCGGGCGACGCGCGTCGGCAGCACACAGTCGAAAATGTCCACCCCGCGAGCCACACCCTCGACCAAGTCCTCCGGCGTGCCCACGCCCATCAGATAGCGCGGCTTATCCGCCGGAAGCAAGGGCGTGGTGAAAGCCAGCGTCTCCAACATCTGCTCCTTGGTCTCGCCCACCGACAAGCCCCCGATGGCGTAGCCTGGGAAATCCAGTTGGGTGAGGAAAGCCGCGCTCTGCTCCCGCAGATCGGGGAAGATACCGCCTTGGACGATGCCGAACAAGGCTTGATCGGGGCGGTGATGCGCGGCCTGGCACCGTTCCGCCCAAGCGTGAGTGCGCCGCAAGGCCCGCGTGTTGTACTCGTAATCATCCGGCGGAGCGCATTCGTCAAGCACCATTGCGATGTCGGCCCCCAAGTTCTGCTCAATCTCCATCACCCGTTCGGGCGTAAAGCGATGCCGCCGCCCGTCAATGTGCGAGCGGAAAGTGACGCCGTCGTCGTCAATGGCCCGCAAGGACTTTTGGCCGCGCTTCCCCGCCAGGCTGAAGACCTGAAAGCCGCCGGAATCGGTGAGCATCGGGCCGGGCCACTGCATGAAGGTGTGCAAGCCGCCCAGTTCGGCGATCAGTTCATCGCCGGGGCGCAGGTAGAGATGATACGTATTCGCCAGCACCAAGATCGCGCCCACATCGGCCAACTGACGCGGCGTGAGGGATTTCACCGTCGCTTGCGTGCCCACCGGCGCGTAGATCGGCGTGGGGATAGGCCCGTGCGGGGTGTGAAAAACACCCGCGCGGGCCATCCCGTCCGTCGCCAAGAGGTCAAATCTGAAATCAAAGCTCATGGGGTCTCCAAAGGAATCGTGGGAGTGGGAAGCGGCGAGAGCAACACAGTGCGAGTGATTGGCTCTTCCGCAGTGCTGGTGACCGGCGAAGTCACCGTCATCCCGGCGGAGAGCGGCCCCGAGGGCGTCAGTTGCGCGGCGATGTCCATCACCTCGCCCCACAGAGATTCCAACTCCGCCGTGGTGCGGTACGAGTGGCGGTCAATGAGAGCCGGGGCCTTCTCCACCCGCGCCCGCAGGGCCGGCAGATCGTCTTGCTGCGGCAGGAGCACCGAAGCCCGCTCCAGGAACGATCCGGCCTCCAGCAAAGACTCTTTGGCCGCGCGGGGATTATCCTCCAGCAGCAGCAACCGCGCCTTGAGCAAGGCCTGTCCGGCCTGCTGGAGTGCCAGTTGCCCGGCCAGATCGTCCACCCACGCGGGGACTGCGGAGGCTTGCGCTTCCAACGCCCCCACCCGCCCGGCCAGCACCTTCCCGGTGTCTTGGGCTGATTGCTGCGCTCGTTGGAACGAGGCGGAAAGTTCCGTCAGCGTCTGCGCTTGCGCTTGCAGAGCATCCGCCTGCGCCTTGAGCGATTCATCCAACTGCGCGATCAGCCGGTCTTGAGCCTCCAACGTGGCCTGCGCGTCTTGCAAGTCCGCCTGCAATGCGTCGTTGTCCGCAGATAGCGCGTCCAGATCGGCCTGCAATTGCTCCGCGCGAGCTTCCAGCGCGGTCAAGCGCGAGCCGTAAAGCTGCGTATCCTCCTGATAGCGCGTCTGCATCTGATTGGCCTGCTCCTCCAGAGCCGCCAGGCGGAAGGAGTTATGCTGCACCGGCTGGATCATATTGCGGTAGACGTAGGGCACGCCGTAGTACAATCCCGCGCCGATCCCCACCCCGAAGAGCAGCACCACCGTCAGCCGCACCAGGAATTTGACAATCGCGCCCACGGTAGACCAGAAAGAACGTGGTTGCTCGTTCATGGCATCCCTCCGGAATCCAGCAGCGGCAAGGCCAGCGGCGAGGACTGCGGCTGCGGTGCGCCCGCGCCGAACAGGTCATTGAGCAAGCCGCGCAGGCGGGTGAAGAATTCGGAAGTCTGCCGCGCCTGCTCCTGAACCTTTGCCACTTGCTCCGAAAGGCCGCCCACATCGGCAGAAAGAGCCGTCAGATCGTCGTCCAGCGAGTTGAGTTTCTCACTAAAGCCGCTGATTTCCTGCTCCATAGCGGCGGAGCCGGTTTCCAATCGCTCCACCCGCGCGGCGGTATCCTCCAGCGTGTCCAACTGCTGCTGCAAGGCATCCGCCTGCGTCTGTAGCGCATCCACCTGGGACGAAACATCTTGCACCTGAGCACGCATCTGCTTCATCC
>WFQZ01000037.1 GCA_015486785.1 Thermoflexales bacterium | reverse complement strand
ATAAGAGACAGTACCTGGACTGCGTCACCGCGATGGCGGAAACCGGGCGCGATATCAAGGTCATCGGCGGACGCTACGGCCTTTCCAGCAAAGAATTCACCCCGGCGATGGTCAAGGGGCTGTTCGACGAAATGGCGAAAGAGTCCCCCAAGGAACACTTCACCGTGGGCATCGAAGACGATGTCACCAACATGAGCATTGAATACGACCCCGCGTTCAACATTGAGCCGGACGACGTCGTCCGCGCGATGTTCTACGGGCTGGGTTCCGATGGCACGGTCGGAGCGAACAAGAACAGCATCAAGATCATCGGAGAGGAAACCGAGAACTACGCCCAAGGCTACTTCCAGTACGACTCCAAGAAATCCGGCTCCGTGACCGTCTCGCACTTACGCTTCGGGCCGCGCCCCATCCGGCAGACCTGTTTGATCAACTTCGCCAACTTCGTCGCCTGCCATCAATTCGTCTTCCTGGAAAAATTCGACGTGCTGGCAGCGGCAGAACCGGGCGCGACCTTCCTGCTCAACGCCCCCTATCCGGCGGACGAGGTGTGGGACAAGCTCCCGCGCAAGGTGCAGGAAGAGATCATCGCCAAGAAGCTCAAGTTCTACGTGATTGATGCCTACGAAGTCGCCAAGGAGATCGGTTTGGGCGGGCGGATCAACACGATTATGCAGACCTGCTTCTTCGCCATCTCCGGCGTGCTGCCCAAGGATGAGGCCATCGTCCGCATCAAGGAAGCGATCAAGAAGACGTATGGCAAGCGCGGCGAGAAAGTCGTGCAGATGAACTACGAGGCGGTGGATCGCGCGTTGGAGAACCTGCACCAAATCGAGGTGCCCGCCGAGGCCACCAGCACCATTGAAATGCCGCCCATTGTCTCGCCGGAAGCTCCGGAGTTCGTGCAGCAAGTGACGGCCAAGATCATCGCCCGCAAAGGCGACGAAGTGCCGGTCTCCCTCCTGCCGGCGGACGGCACGTATCCCAGCGGCACCACGCAATGGGAAAAGCGCAACGTGGCCCTCGAAATCCCGCAATGGGAGCCAGACCTCTGTATCCAGTGCGCCAAGTGCTCAATGGCCTGCCCGCACGCCGCGATCCGCATCAAAGTGTACGATCCCGCGCTGCTGGACAAGGCCCCCGAGACCTTCCGCTCCACGGACGCGAAAGGCCGTGCCTTCAAGGGGATGAAGTACACGGTTCAAGTTGCACCGGAAGACTGCACCGGCTGCGGGCTTTGTGTGGAAGTCTGCCCGGCCAAGGACAAACAGAACCCGGAGCGCAAGGCTCTGAATATGACGCCGCAACCTCCGATCCGCTTCCAGGAGCGCGAAAACTTCGCGTTCTTCCTCAACGAGATCCCCGATTACGACCGCACCAAGTTGAACCTCAAGCGGGTGCAAGATTCGCAATTGCTCCGCCCGCTCTTCGAGTTCTCCGGCGCGTGCGCCGGCTGTGGCGAGACGCCGTACCTCAAGCTGCTCAGCCAACTATTCGGCGACCGCGCGGTCGTAGCGAACGCCACCGGCTGCTCCTCCATCTACGGCGGCAACTTGCCCACCACCCCGTGGGCCAAGAACGCGCAAGGACGCGGCCCGGCCTGGTCCAATAGCCTCTTTGAGGACAATGCGGAGTTCGGCTACGGCTTCCGCCTGACGCTGGACAAGCAAGAGCAATTTGCGGCGGAGTTGGTGGAAAAGTTCCGCGACGTGCTGGGTGACGAGCTGGCCGATGGCTTGCTCCACGCCGAGCAGCTCACCGAGAGCGACTACGCGGCGCAGCGGGAGCGCGTCGCCGCGCTGCGGCAGAAGATCGCCGGGATTGATTCCCCGGACGCCAAGAACCTGCTGAGTGTAGCCGACGTGCTGGTACGCCGCTCCGTGTGGATCGTCGGCGGGGACGGTTGGGCCTACGACATCGGCTACGGCGGATTGGATCACGTGCTGGCGCAAGGGCGCAACGTGAACGTGTTGGTGCTCGATACCCAAGTCTACTCCAACACTGGCGGGCAGATGTCCAAGGCCACGCCGCGCGGCGCGGTAGCGAAGTTCGCCGCCGCCGGGCGTCCGCTGCCCAAGAAGGACTTGGGGTTGATCGCGATGACCTACGGGAACATCTACGTCGCGCAGATCGCGATGGGGGCCAACGACGCGCAAACGCTCAAAGCGTTCCGCGAGGCAGAATCTTACCCCGGCCCCAGCCTGATCATCGCCTACAGCCACTGCATCGCGCACGGCCTGCCGAATATGAACCAAGGCTTCCTGCAACAGAAGCGGGCCGTTGATTCCGGCGCGTGGATGCTCTACCGCTACGATCCGCGCCGCGCGTTGAAGGGGCTGAACCCCTTGCAACTGGATTCCAAAGAGCCGACGCTGCCGATCAAAGAGTACATGTACCAGGAAGTCCGCTTCCGCTCGCTGACGCAGACGAAGCCGGAGGCCGCGCAGCGGCTGTTGGAGCTGGCCCAGCAAGATGCCATCGCCCGCTGGAACTACTACAAACAACTGGCGTCGCTGGATTACAGCTTTATGAAAGAAGCATAGACCTATCTTGTTGTGACGAGAAACCCAGTTTTTTCGGAAACTGGGTTTCTCTTTTACCCCACAAACCTTTTGGAGGAGCATCATGCCTACCTACGTGATTTTACTCGGCCCGCCGGCCTCAGGGAAGGGGACCCAGGCGGCGATCTTGAAGGATTACCTCGGCTTGCCCCACGTCGCCAGCGGCGATTTGTTCCGCTATAACCTCAAGCACCAGACACCGCTGGGCTTGCAGGCGAAAACTTACATGGATCGCGGTGCGCTGGTCCCCGACGATGTGACCATTGCGATGGTTTTGGATCGCCTGGCGCAAGAGGATTGCGCCGGTGGGGCTTTGTTGGACGGCTTCCCGCGCACCTTGGCGCAAGCGCAAGCCCTGGATCACGCCTTGGCGGAGCACGGACGACGCATCAGCCGCGTGCTCAACATCCAGGTGCCGGACGACGTGCTGGTTGAGCGAGTCAGCGGGCGGCGCATCTGCCGCACCTGCGGCGAAACGTATCACATCCGCTTCAAGCCGCCTAAGACGCCCGGCGTATGCGATCTCGACGGCGGGGAGTTGTATCAGCGTGATGACGACAAGCCGGAAACAGTCCGCAACCGCCTGAGCGTGTACTGGAAGCAGACCAGCCCGCTGGTGGACTACTACCGTCAACAAGGGGTGTTGGTGGACATTGACGGCAATCAGCCGATAGAGGATGTGACCGCGCAACTGAAAGAAGCGTTAGCGAACCTGTGATCCCGCCGGCAGTCGGCAAGCTGTGAGTCGGGAGGGAAGAGAAGCCATCTTGCTGTAGGGCGCGTTGTGCTTATAATCCCGCCCGTGCCCCCGTAGTTCAATGGATAGAACGCAGGTTTCCTAAACCTGTTATCCGCGTTCGAGTCGCGGCGGGGGTACTTTTTTACGTCGCCAAGGTCAGGGAGCACAGGTGCGACGCACTTCCCAAGTGCGTCGCACCTACGAGTCAATCCGGACGAAACTGGCTCAACGTCAATCCGCCGTTGCAGAACGTGAGGGACGACAGCTTGACGTTAATCCGCCGTTGCAGGACGTGAGGGACGACAGCTTGACGTTAATCCGCCGTTGCTCAAGGGGGGGGGAGTCAGCATGGACGAGGGGGGTGTAGCCAAGTTGCGACGCACTTTAGAAGTGCGTCGCAACTCAGTGCCCTCTATCAGCCCATTTCTTGTTCAAATCGCGGAGTATGTCAGCGGCCTCTTCATAGACGTCCCGCGCCAGGGATAAGTAAGCCGCCACAGTCTCCTTCACGCGGCCCAACCTCCTCAGCGACGCGGCAGCAGCCCGACGCACCCGTCCATCCACCTCCACATCCCGCGCCAGGGACAGCAAATCATCAGCT